>JBBQMM010000161.1:0-9019 GCA_038328935.1 Burkholderiales bacterium | reverse complement strand
CGTGCTGGCTTCGCCACAAGGCGCCATCGCAGGTGAAAAGTTCGAACGTTTCGATGCCGCCTTCATCGGCGCCGGCGACACGCTGTCGGCGGCGCTCGCTTCGCTGTTGGCCGCGGGCGGCGAACTGCAGGCTGCCGTGGGCGAGGCGCTGTCGTTCCTTGACCAGAGCCTGGACGCGGGCTTTCGGCCTGGCATGGGCCACATCGTGCCCGACCGCTTCTTCTGGGCCCTGCCCCCACCCGAAGAAGGCGAAGGCGCAGAAGGCGAGATGCCGGAGCCCGAGCCCGTAGATCCCAAAGGCAAGGGCGCCCCGCGCCGCGTGCATTGATTGCCAGAGCCGAGTGCATTGATCGCCCCGCGCCGAGTGCATTGATCGCCCAGTGCCGAGTGCATTGATCGCCCGGCCCCGACCACATCCAGCGCGCACACCCGCGCACACTCCGAGCGGCCCCTGGGCGCGCCCAGGGTGAACAGAGCAGCACCATGAACCGCAACGAAACCCTCTTCTCCCGCGCCCAGGCCGTCATTCCTGGCGGCGTCAATTCCCCCGTGCGCGCTTTCCGTGCCGTGGGCGGCACGCCGCGCTTCATCAGCCGTGCGCAAGGCGCCTACATGTGGGACGCCGAAGGCCAGCGCTACATCGACTACATCGGTTCCTGGGGGCCGATGATCCTGGGCCATGGCCACCCGGCGGTGCTGGAAGCGGTGTACCAGGCCGCTGCCGACGGCTTCAGCTTCGGCGCCCCCACCGAGCGCGAGATCGAGCTTGCCGAAGCCATCATCGCGCAGGTACCCAGCGTGCAGCAGGTGCGGCTGGTCAGCAGCGGCACCGAAGCCGGCATGAGCGCGCTGCGCCTGGCCCGCGGCGCCACCGGCCGCAGCAAGTTCATCAAGTTCGAAGGCTGTTACCACGGCCACGCCGACGCGCTGCTGGTGAAGGCCGGTTCCGGCCTCGCCACTTTCGGCCACCCCACCAGTGCTGGCGTGCCGGCCGATGTGGTGAAACACACGCTGGTGCTCGAGTACAACCACATCGCCCAGCTCGAAGAGGCCTTTGCAACGCACGGCGGCGAACTGGCCTGCGTGATGATCGAGCCGATTGCCGGCAACATGAACTTCGTGCGCGCTGCGGTGCCCTTCATGAAGCGGCTGCGCGAGCTGTGCACGCAGCACGGTGCGCTGCTGGTGTTTGACGAAGTGATGTCGGGCTTTCGTGTCGCGCTGGGCAGCGCGCAAAGCGTGTACGCCGGCCTTATCCCCGGCTTCAAGCCCGACATGAGCGTGTTCGGCAAGGTCATCGGCGGCGGCATGCCGCTGGCCGCCTTCGGTGGCTCGCGCGACGTCATGAGCCAGCTGGCGCCGCTGGGCCCGGTGTACCAGGCCGGTACCTTGTCGGGCAACCCGGTGGCCACCGCGTGCGGGCTGGCGACGCTGAAAGAAATCGCCAAGCCCGGTTTCTTCGAGGCTTTGTCTGCCCGCACCAGCAGCCTCGTGCGCGGCCTGGAAGGTGCCGCACGCGACGCCGGCGTGCCGCTGGTCGGCGACAGCGAAGGCGGCATGTTCGGCTTCTTCTTTGCCAGCGAACTGCCGCAAAACTACGGTGTCGTGATGGGCACCGACAAGGAACGCTTCAACCGCTTCTTCCACGCCATGCTGCAGCGGGGCGTCTATCTGGCGCCGGCCCTGTATGAGGCCGGCTTCGTGAGTGCGGCGCACAGCGCCGACGACATTGCGCAGACCGTGGAGGCTGCCGCGCAAGCCTTTCGGCTGTAGCCACCGTCGCGATGGCCGTGGCGCAGCCTGTTCAGACCGGCGCGGACCTCAGGCCATAGACCTTGCCGCCGGCGAACAGGTATTCAACCCTCAGCACCGGGCCACCCTGCTCGCCCGTGAAGGTGAAGCCCAGCAGCTGCAGTGCGTCGCCAACCTTGATTTCCGGCACTTGCCAGGCCTGCATGCGCGCCAGCGGTGCCAGCTCGATCTCCCACACCCGGTCCTTGCGCGTCGGCACCTGCGCCGCCTTCAGCAGCGCCGCACCATCCACCGGCGCGGCCTGCGCCGGCAGCGCGCGGCTGGCCAGGTCGGCCGGCAGCTTCAGGCCTGAGGCCGGCAGCTCCAGCATGAGTTCGGCATGCGGGTTGCGCCACGCCACTTTCCTGGCAATGCCTTCCAGAAAGATCGGCCGCCCCTGGTCGAAGCTGCTCCAGCCGTGGTGCGCCCGGGCGGGCGCAGACCAGCCCAGGCTGACGACCAACGGCGGGAGTGCAAATAGATCTCTTCTGCGCATGTTCACCTCACCAAAACGGGATCTCAGGAATAGGCCATCCAGCGTCCGCAGATGATGGCGCCGAGCCAAAGCCCCACCGACAGCACGGTCTGCGCGCGGGTCCATGCGTCACTGCGCTGCAGGCCGCCGCGGCTGTGAAAAAGCACGGCGTTGCAACCGGCCACCGTCAGCAGACCCATCTTGATGAGAAAAAAGCGGTTGCCCAGCAGCTCGGCCGGGTTGGCCGCAAACATCAGCAAGCCGCTGGCTGCGGCCAGCGCAAACCCGGTGGCGGTGACGCCCAGCGCCAGCCGGGCCAGCGGCGCAACGGGCAGTTCAGCCGCCACGCCCCACAGCCGCAGCTCCAGCAGCACCAGGCTGCCCAGCAGCAACGCAATGCCGGTGATGTGCACCATCTCCAACGCCGGATAGGCGATGGGGTGGCGGGCGATCCACGGGATGCCAGTGAGGGCCGCAAAGTCCATGCGGCACGCTAGCAGATGAAGAGCGTGGCCGCCCAACGCCGCAGCCCGGCGCGGCCGCACAGGGCCGACTTCTAGAATGACCTTCATGCACATCCACATTCTCGGCATCTGCGGCACCTTCATGGGTGGCTTGGCTGCCTTGGCGCGCGAAGCGGGCCACCAGGTCACGGGCTGCGACACCGCGGTTTATCCGCCGATGAGCGAGCAGCTGCGCGCGCTGGGCATCGAGCTGACCGAGGGCTTTGGCGCCGACCAGCTGGCGCTCAAGCCCGACACCTTCGTCATCGGCAACGTCGTCAAGCGCGGCATGCCCTTGCTCGAAGCCCTGCTCGACAGTGGCGCGCGCTACACCAGCGGCCCGCAATGGCTGGCCGAACACGTGCTGCAGGGCCGCCATGTGCTGGCGGTGGCAGGCACCCACGGCAAGACCACCACCACCGCGATGCTGGCGTGGATGCTCGAACAGGCCGGCCTGCAGCCCGGTTTTCTGGTCGGCGGCGTGCCGCTGAATTTCGGCGTTTCGGCACGGCTCGGCCGGCTGACGGCCGTCCCAGCCGCCAGCACGGCCACCGGCGCGCGCACACCCTTTGTCATCGAAGCCGACGAGTACGACACCGCACTCTTCGACAAGCGCAGCAAGTTCGTGCACTACCGGCCCCGCACGGCGGTGCTGAACAACCTGGAACACGACCACGCCGACATCTTCCCGGACCTGGCGGCCATCGAAACCCAGTTCCACCACCTGGTGCGCACCGTGCCTGCTACCGGCCGGCTGGTGGTGAACGCCCGCGACGAAGCCCTGCAGCGTGTGCTGGCGCGTGGCTGCTGGAGCGAGGTGCAGCGTTTCGGCACCAAACGTGAAGAGCCCGGCGGCCTGTGCGCGCGCGGCGACGCGCAGAGCTTCGACGTGCTGCGCGGCAGCCTGTTGCTGGGCCATGTGGAGTGGAGCCTGCTCGGCGAACACAACCAGCTCAATGCACTGGCCGCAATTGGAGCCGCTGAACATCTGGGCGTGGCGGGTGACGTGGCGTGCAAGGCGCTGGCCAGTTTCGAGAACGTACGCCGGCGGCTGGAACTGCGCGGCCAAGCCGATGGCGTGAAGGTGTACGACGACTTTGCACACCACCCCACGGCGATGCGGGTCACGCTGGCCGGGCTGCGGCGCAAGCTGGGCCTGGGGCCGCGCCTGCTGGCCGTCTTCGAGCCGCGCTCCAACACCATGAAGCTGGGCACGATGAAGGCGCAGTTGCCGTGGGCGCTGGAGGAGGCCAACCTCAGCTTCTGCCTGCAGGGCGACTACGGCTGGAGCACGGCGCAGGCGCTGGCGCCGCTGGGCGCCACGGCGGTGGTGGCCGACAGCGTGGACGCACTGGTGGCCAAGATTTTGCAGGCCGCGCGGCCCGGCGACCATGTGCTGTGCATGAGCAACGGCGGTTTTGGCGGCATCCACGACAAACTGCTGGCCGCGCTGCGGGCACGGCAGGTCGGCTTATCGGCTGATCGGCTGATCGGTTGATCGGCAGGTCGGCAGGTCAGCAGGTCAGCAGGTCAGCAAGTCAGCAGGTCAGCTGATCGGGTCAAACCGTCCCGACCGCCATGTCCCCACCAGGCCGCCGCGGTTCGTCGTGCTGCAGTGCCTTGCGCCGAGATATGCGGCAGCATTGCGGCGGACCATCTGTTCTAACCACCGCTTCCAACACACCAAAATCAGTTCCGATGCGAAACCTTGCGCTGAAATTCAGAGACGACTCCATGATCAGATCCCCCGGCACCGCCCGTCTTGCGGTCGCGACCCCGAGCCGGATGCCCTTTTCAATGACGGCGCTGGCGCTGGCCAGCCTGCTGTCGGCCTGCGCCACGGTCGACACCACGCCTCCCGCAGCGCAGCCGCCAAAGAGCGCGGTGGCGACCCCACCCGCAACGCCACCCGCATCCGCTGCAGCCACGGCCACCCCCACGGTCATCACCGCCGCGATACAGCCCGCCGGCGCCCCGCAGTCCAGCCCGCCAGTGGTGACGGCGGGCGCACCGCCCCCCTTCGCCACGGTCACCAAAGACGCCAAGCTCAGCGCCGGCTTGTTGCCCGTGTGGACGAAGGACGACAAGACCTGGCTCGAGATCCCGGCCTCGCAGCTGGACAAGCCGCTGTTCCTGGGCACGTCGCTGGCATCCGGCCTGGCGCAGGCTTCGCTGTATCCCGGCCTGATGGGCCAGGAGCGCGTGGCGGTGCTGCGCCGGGTGGGCAACAACGTGCAGCTCGTCGCACGCAACACGGGCGTGCAGGCTCCCGCCGGCTCGGCAGTGCAGCGCGCCCTCAACGAAAGCTATTCAGACAGCCTGCTGGCCGCAGCGCCGATGGCTGCCGCGCCACACCCGGAGCGCAAGTCGCTGCTGGTCGACGCGATGGCCTTGCTGGGCGGTGACATCCCGGGCGTGCAGACCCAGCTGGAAACGGCGTTCCGCATGCCCTACAGCCTGGACCGTGCCAACAGCAGCATCGAGCGCGCGCGCAGCACGCCGCAATACACCGCCGTCACGGTGCGCTCCCACTACGCGGTGCCCAAACTGCCAGCGCCCCCGGCGATGGCGCCCGGCGCACCGCCGCCCAACCCCGCCGCGCTGCCCAACCCGCCCAGCGCGGTGCCCGACGCGCGCAGCTTCTTCATCAACTGGGCCTATACGCTGGCCGCGCTGCCCGAGCAGCCGATGCCGGCGCGCCGCGCCGACCAGCGCGTGGGCTACTTCGTCGATTCGTACACCGACTTCGGCAACGACACCGAGGGCGACCGCCGCGCCCACCTGATCACGCGCTGGCGCCTGCAGAAAAAAGACCCTACCGCTGCGGTGTCGGACCCCAGGGAACCCGTGCGCGTCGTGATGGACCGCAACATCCCGCCGAGGTGGCGCGATGCGGTGCGCACCGGCATCCTGGAATGGAACAAGGCCTTCGAGCGCGCCGGCTTCAGCAACGCACTGGCGGTGGAACAGCAGCCCGACGACGCCGACTGGACCGCATTTGAAGGCACGCGGATGATGGCCGTGCGCTGGTTTGCGATGGAAGGGCCCGGCGCCACGGCCGTGGGCCCGAGCCAGAGCGACCCGCGCACTGGCGAGATCCTGCGCGGCGCGGCCATCATCCCTGAGAACTGGGTGCGCCTCAATCGCAACTTCCTGGCCGACCGCCAGCCGCAGCTGCCCGACGGCCTGAGCGAGCAAGGCGCTGCGCCACGAAATGCAAGCGGCGACTTTGCGCCGCGCCTGCTGACCTGCAGCTACGCCGGCGACGCGCTGGAGCAGGCGCGGTTCAGCATGGACCTGCTCACCGCACGCGGCGAGCTGGAACAGACCGGCCCGGCCGCCGACGCCTTCATCGCCGATGGCCTGAAAGCCGTGGTCATCCACGAGGTGGGCCATGCGCTGGGCTTGCGCCACAACTTCAAGGCATCCAGCGGCATCACGCGCGCGCAGCTCAACGACCGCAGCTTCACCGCCGGGCGGGGCACTTCCAACTCGGTGATGGACTACAACCCGGTCAACCTGCCGCTGCCGGGCGAGGCCGTGTCGACCTACCAGATGACGACGCTGGGCAACTACGACTACTGGGCCATCGACTACGGCTACCGTGAGCTGCCGGCTGCCGACGAACGGGCGAGCTTGCTGAAGCTGGCCGGCCAGAGCGACAGCGACACCGCGCTGGCCTACGGCAGCGACGAAGACGCCGCTGCCGGCGACCCCGACGCCAACCGCTTCGACCTCGGTGACGACCCGCTGGCCTATGCCTTTCGGCAGATCAAGCTGGCGCGCGAGTTGTGGGCCCGCACCGAGGCGCGGCAACTCGCCCCCGACGATGACCAGACCGTGTACCGCCGCAATCTGCAGCGGGTACTTTCAGCCACGGCGAACAGCGTGGCCTTGCTGACCAGCCATGTCGGCGGCGTGCGCACCTCGCGTGCTTTGGCAGGCGCGCAGCAGCCGCTGTATGCGCCCGTGCCCGCAGCTCGCCAGCGGCAGGCGCTGCAGGCCATCCTGGGCGAAGTCTTTGCCAGCAACAGCTTCAAGTTCGACCCCAAGGTGGTCAGCCGCCTGGGCTTTGACCAAGTCAGCCGCCTGTCGCAAGGCCGCTTCATCCCGCAGACCGACTTCAGCCTGCCCGCGGCCGTGCTGGCCGTGCAGCGGCCGGCGCTGGACGGCCTGATGTCCGACGGCCTGGCGGCGCGCATCGCCGACGCCGAGCCCAAGGTGGCCGACCCGAAGTCGCTGCTCAGCTACGCCGAGATCCAGACCCAGCTCAGCCAACAGGTGTGGTCCGAACTGAAAGCTGCGCCTGCCGGGCGCGACATCGACAGCCTGCGCCGCAACCTGCAGCGTGAACACCTCAAACGACTGGCCGGCGGCCTGCTGCGGCCTACCTCGGCGGCTGCGGCCGACGTGCGCTCAGTGCACCGGGTGGCCGCCATCGGGCTGGAAGCCGAACTGCGCCGGGCGCTGGCGAAACCGGGCTGGACGGCGACGGCGCGCGCGCACCTGGCTGACAGCCAGGCCTCGCTGGCCGAAGCGCTGAAGGCGCCGCTCATCAAGCAAGGCGTCTGAGAGGCTGACCGCCCGTCGAGCAGCCCGTCGAGCAGCCCGCCGAGCAGCCCGTTCAGCACCGCCTATTCCCGTTGACTCCCGTCGATTCCCGTCGATTCATCAAGCCGCAACGACCATGAGACTCAAAGACAAGATATGCATCGTCACCGGCGCTGCACAAGGCATCGGTGCCGCCACGGTGGCCAAGTTCGCCGCTGAAGGGGCCATCGTGGTGGCCTGTGACCTGCGCGCCCAGGAAGTGCCCGGCGCTGCGTGGTCGCTGGCGCTGGACGTGACCGACCGTGCACAGGTCTTCGCCACTTTTGCGGAGGTGCGCCAGCGTTACGGCCGCATCGACGTGCTGGTGAACAACGCCGGCATCACCAAGGATGCGCGGCTGGTGAAGATGAGCCTGGAGCAGTTCGACGCCGTCATCGACGTCAACCTGCGGGGTGTCTTCCATTGCAGCCAGGCGGTGGCCGAAGGCATGGTGGCGCAAGGCAGCGGTGTCATCCTCAACGCCAGCAGCGTGGTCGGCATCTACGGCAACTTCGGCCAGACCAACTATGCCGCCAGCAAGTTCGGTGTCATCGGCTTCACCAAGACCTGGAGCCGAGAACTCGGCCCCAAAGGCGTGCGCGTGAACGCCGTGGCGCCGGGCTTCGTGGAGACCCCGATCCTGGCCACCATTCCCGACAAGGTGCTGCAGCACATGCGTGACCAGGTGCCGCTGGGGCGCCTGGGCCGGCCCGAGGAGATCGCCAACACCTACGCCTTCCTGGCCAGCGACGAGGCCAGCTACATCAACGGCGCGGTGATCGAAGTGTCCGGCGGCATGACGGTCTGACCGGCGCCACCCCTGTATCGCCCCAGTACCACCCCAGTACCACTCCAGTACCGCACCGGTACCACCCCAGTCAGCCCGTACCAGCAGCCACAATCACGCGATGTATGCCCTGTTTGAAGATGCCGGCAAATTCCACGCCGGCCGCGTGATGTCCGAAGCCGACACGTCGGTGCAGGTGGAACTGGAATCCGGCAAGCGGGTGAAGGTGAAGTCGGCCAACGTCATGCTGCGCTTCGACAAACCGGCGCCGGCGCAGCTGATGCAGCAGGCCCAGGCCCAGGCGGCGGACATCGACCTCGACCTGGCGTGGGAGTTCGCACCCGATGCCGAGTTCAGTTTCGGCGACCTGGCGCGCGAGTATTTCGACGCCAAGGCGGGGCCCGACAAACAGGCCGCGGCGCTGCTGCGCCTGTACGAAGCGCCGCACTACTTCCGGCGCCTGGGCAAGGGCCTTTTCAGGAAGGCCCCCGAAGAAACGGTGAAGGCCGCGCTGCTGGGCATCGAACGCAAGAAGCTGGTGGCGGCCCAGATCGAAGCCTGGGCCACCGAACTGGTGGCCGGCCAATGCCCGGCGCCGGTGCGCCAGGAGCTTTTCCGCATCCTCTTCAAGCCCGACAAGAACGGGCCCGAATACAAGGCCGTCGTCGAAGCGTCCAAACGCGCGCAGCGCGCGCCGCTGGACCTGCTGACCGCCGCCGGCGCCATCGAAAGCCCGTACCAGTTCCACTGGCGGCGCTTCCTGTTCGATCAGTTTCCCAAGGGCTACGCCTTCCCCAGCCTGCCGGTGCCGACCGTCAAGGACGAACTGCCCACTGCTGCGGTGCAGGCCTTTTCCATCGACGACTCGGCCAC
>JBBQMM010000160.1:0-9085 GCA_038328935.1 Burkholderiales bacterium | reverse complement strand
CTTAGCGGGCTCGCCGCATGCGGCTCGAAACCCCCGCCTCGCCCCCAACCCTCTCCCTGGAAGGGAGAGGGAGCAAAGGCCCGGCCGTGACGCCCTTTTTTCTCCGCGAACGCCGGGCGCCGACAGCGGCCTTGGATGCTCATAAGCAAATGTCACATGGTTACTTTGCTCATCCCCCTCGGCGGGGCGGACGACGTATGCCGTCGGCCTGGGGGCGCTCTCGGGGCTCGTCAACACGGGCCGCCGTCTGGCAGGGACCCAGTGCGGCTCGCAGGTAGATGGCGGTTGCGCCTGACTTGCTCTAGGCAACCAGCGCGGGCGTGCCTTTCGCGAAGAGCCGGCCACCCTCCTGTCCAGCGCCGGGCCCCATGTCGATGACCCAGTCGCAGGCGGCGACGACCCGCATGTCATGCTCGACCAGCACGACCATGTTGCCGGCGTCGACCAGGTCCTGCAGCTGCGTCATCAAGCGATCAACGTCGGCCGGGTGAAGGCCGGTGGTCGGCTCGTCCAGCAAATACAGCGTTCGGCCGTGCTGCGCGCGCTGCAGTTCGGTCGCCAACGTGATGCGTTGCGCTTCACCGCCCGAAAGTTCCGTGGCGGGCTGGCCCAGCCGCAGATAGCCGAGGCCCATGCCCTGCAGCAGTTCGAGCGGCCGTCGCAAGGCGGCTTCGTCTGCAAAAAACGCCGCCGCCTCGTCCACGCTCATCGCCAGAACATCCGCGATCGTCTTGCCGCGCAGCAGGATGCGCAGCGTTTCGGCGTTGTAGCGGCCGCCTTGGCAAGTCGGGCACGGTGCATACCGAGGCATCGGCGCAGTCCAGTGCCAAGTTGACGAGATTGACCAATGCCAGGGTGACCAGACTTGACTTGCCCGAGCCGGAGACCCCTGTGACCGCAGTCATCACGCCCACCGGAATGCGCGCCTCGAAACCCTGCAAGTTGTTGCATCGCAGACCCTTCAATTGCAGCCAGACCGTGGGTTGTCGAGCCTGGCCTTCCGGCCACGGCGCAGCAAAGAGGTAGCGCGCTGTCCGCGACTCTTTCACCGCTTCGAGCCCCGCCGGCGGGCCGCTGTAAAGCACGCGTCCGCGCGGCCAGATGCGCAGATCGACCAGCGGACACGCGCTCTGACCTGCGGGCCTCGGAGGCTGAGAGTTTTTCGAGCGTGGACGAGCGGCGCCTTGGGCAATCGGCGCCGACCCTGTGGCGGGCTACGCGCTTCTTCATCAAGGCACTCTGCGTCGTGGCGAAGGTGTGCGACACGTATCTGCGCGCGCCGGTGAACGTGCCTTGATAACTGGGCTCCTCCTTGCGGCGCAAGGCGGCGCGCGTCTGCCCCGGCGTCAACCCTGCATACACAGGCGCTGTGGGCTGCTCGTCGGTGAACAGAATCCAGTCCCTGTCCTTCCTGGGCAGGTCACGCCAAGGCGTGTCCACGTCGTAGCCGCAGCGTGACCAGGATGTCGCGCAGGTTCTGGCCATGCCAGGCCGCAGGCCACGCGGCCACGGCGCGCTGGCGAATGGTGAGCGAGTCGTCTGGAACGAGCGTCAGCTCGGTGACGTCATCAACGCGGCCCAGACCGTGACAGGTGGGGCAGGCACCTTGCGGTGTGTTGGGCGAGAAATCCTCCGCGTACAGCATCGGCTGCTCAGGCGGGTAATTGCCCGCGCGCGAAAACAGCATGCGCAGCAGGTTGGAAACGGCTGTGATGCTGCCGACCGACGAACGCGAACTGGTGGCGCCGCGTTGCTGCTGCAACGCTACTGCTGACGGCAGGCCCTCAATGGAATCCACGTCGAGCACGCCGACCTGATCGATCAAGCGCCGGGCATACGGCGAAACAGATTTAAAGAAGCGGCGCTGGGATTCGGCATACAGCGTACCGAATGCCAGCGAAGACTTGCCGGATCCCGATACCCCGCTGAAGACCACGAGCGAGTTCCGCGGAATGTCGATGTCGACATTCTTGAGGTTGTGCTCGCGTGCACCACGCACCCGCACAAGCCGGCAGCCGGCGCTCCAGGCGCTCCCCTCGTGTCAGTCGACGCAGGGCGCGCCCAGTCGCTGGAGCCGCGCTCGCCGAGGCTGTCGCCACCTGCACGACCGCCGTCATGACCTTGCCCGTCTGCTGGAACAGCGCCGCCCCGCTGAGTTTGATCCGAGGCCTGCGACACCCTGCGGTCAGACCTCCTCAGCCTTTCGGCAGCCGAGCGATCTCACTCACGATCGCATCGCATTGGGTCTGCAGCAACGTGGCAACTGACGCATCCTGGGCTTGCAAATCCTTGAGCGCTTTCTTGTATTCGTCGCGAAGCGCCTCCTCGCCCTGTCGCACAGCCGGCAGTGCGTCGCGGTCCAGATTGGAAAGCCAGTCGCGCAAGATCACCACAACCTTGTTCACCGTTCCCTGCAACGATGAGTCATCCTTTCCGGCGTCGCGCAGCCGCGCCAGCTCGGCACCTTGCTCGGACGCGTGCCGCTGGTGCATGTCGGATAGTCGCCGTATCACCGTCTGGATTTCCGGCTCCGCCCTCGCCGCCATTTCACGGTAGCCCTTCAGGACGTCGTTGGTGGCGGTGTGAACGTCATGCAATGCGTCGATGGCGCGAGTCGTCATGGTCAGCTCCTTCTGTCAATCAGCGGCCGCAGCCGCTTTTATTCAGTACTCAAGGCGGTCATCGTAGAGACGCCGCCGCGACCCGGAAGACAGACAACGGCGCCATCGCATGTAGGCCGCAGACGACAGCCGCACTGTTGCGCGGTCGAACCGGCATCGCCAAGTCCACAAGCGAGCTTTACCCTTGATGGTGACGGACATAGGGGGCCGTTTCAGCGGTTCTAGGGGGGCCCGAGCCATAGGCACCGGCGGGCCTGATGCCTAAACTGCTCCTGGTCGTACTGCCCCGGACATCAAAGCCCACCCCACTGCCATGGCCGCACTGCAAGCCCTTGCCGCTTTTGCCGCCGTGCTTCGCGGCCTGCCGGTGGCGACCATCGCGCCGGGGCACATCGGCCTGGCGCGGCCGGGTGCAGCGGGCGACTTGCCGGCCATCGTGCTGGCACTGTCCGATGCGCATGAAAGCACCATCGGCCTGGGCAACTTGGTGCAGGTGAGCGAAGTCGAGCCCATGCGCTGGGCCAGCGCCACCGGGCAGCGTGTCAAGGGGCAGCTTGGCGTGGAGTTGTGGGCCGCCGATGCGGCCGCCGTCGCTGCGTTGAACGACGCCGTGCATGAACACCTGGCCACCCAGGCTGCGGCGCTGCGCAGCGCGGGCTACATCGGTCTGTCGCTGAAGACCCTGGGCCCGGCGCAGCCACAGCGCAGCGGCAACGTGGACGCGCTGATGCTGCCGCTGGCCTATGCCGCGGTGTTCGAACACCACGTGACGCCGGCGCCCGGCGGCGAAGGTGTGATCCGCACCGTGCACGTCGACCTGGTGGGTGGGTTGGCCGAGAGCATGGACATCTCCTGATCGCGCATTGATCGAGCAACCGACCCCCGAGCAACCGACTCTGTAGAGGACAACATGGCAGAAACGATCACCGAAATGATCATCCCCGGCACCTACATCGAGGTCCGCTCCGAGGGGCTGATCGGCGTCGCCGGAGTGGCCACCGGAAACATCGGCATCGTCGGCACCGCGGCCAAGGGGCCGGTGGACGAAGTCGTCATCCTCAGCTCTTACACCGACGCCCGCGACACCTTCGGCAGCTATGACGGCTGGGTGGACGGCAGCGCGTCTGAACTGACGCTGGTGCGCGCCTTGCAGCAGGCTTTCTCCAACGGCGCATCCACGGTTTACGCGGTGCGCACCGGTGCCGCCGAAGCGGCGGGCATCACGCTGAGTGACGCCACCGGCGCGGTGCTGCGTCTGGTGGGCAAGACGCCGGGCACCTGGGCGCGCGAGATCTCGGTCTCGGTGCGCGCCGCAGACGACCACGGGTTCGTCGAAGCACGCCGGCAAGATGTGGGCGCCGGTGCGCTGCAGCCCTTGCACCTGCACATCGTCAGCTCGCCGCGCAACGCGGTGCGCATCGTGCGGGCGGCCAGCGGACGCATCTCCAGTCTGGTGCTGGCCATCAGCGGCAACGTGGCACGCGGTCGCCGCGCGGTGGTGGACCCGGCCACCGGCGTGATGAGCTTCCACGCCAGCGACGCGCCGGTCAGCGGCGATGTGCTGGTGGCGCGCTACGCGGTGGACCGCGCTTTCTGCCGCCGCATCGACATCAAGTACCGCAACCTCACCGAGAGCTACAACGCCGTCGATGCCGTCGACATCGCGCGCGACATCGGTGCCTCGTCGCAACTGGTGGATGTGCTGATCGAGGCCGGCGGCGACGCCCGCGTGCCCGACGTGACGGCCGAGCCGCTGCTGCTGGACGGCGGCGACGACGGCGCCACCGCCGACAGCGCTGACTACGCGCTGTCGCTGGCCTTGCTCGACCCCGAACCAGTGAACATCGTGACCCTGGCCGGCCGCGCGTTTGCCGATGCCATAGACACGCTGAAGGGCCATGTGGATGCCGCTGAATCGGCCGGCCGCGACCGCATCGGCGTCATCGGTGCCGACGGCGACAACAGCGACGTCGTGGCCGCCAATGCCGACGCGGTGGCCAGCGGTCGCATGATCTTGGTAGCCCCTGGCATCAAGGTGCTGGACCAGGCGCTGGGCCGCCCCGTCAGCCTGCCCGCAGCCTACGCAGCAGCGGCGGTGGCCGGGCTCATCGCCTCGCTGGCGGTGCAGGTGAGCCCGACCAACAAGTCGCTGGCGGTGGCCGGCCTGAGCACCGACTACAACGACGGCGAGCTGAAGAAGCTGATCACCGCGCGGGTGATGGTGCTGGAGAAGAGGTCGGGCTTTCGCATCGTCAAAGGCATCACCACCGACGACACTGCCTTTCGTCAGGTCTCGGTGCGGCGCATCGTGGACTACGCCAAGGCCGGCACGCGCATCGGCTCGCTGCCCTACATCGGCCGCTTGAACAACTCGCGCGTGCGCGGCGCGCTGAAGGCCACGCTGAACGGCTTTCTGTCAGACATGGTGTTGAACGAAGCGTTGATCGGCTTCACGCTCGACGTCAGCGCCACACGCGAACAAGAGATTGCAGGCACGGCGGTGGTGACGATGTCGCTGCAGCCCACCTTCAGCATCGACTTCGTCAAAGTCATCATGAATCTCGCCTGAGGAGGGCGCCATGGCCAACACGAATGTCTTTCGCGGCTCTGACGGCGCTCTGGTGCTGGCGGTGGACGCCGGTGTCGAAGGTGAGCAGGCGCAGGCCATCATCGAGGAATACAGCCTCACGCCAGTGGGGCGGGTGACCAATGTTGAAGTGCAGGTGGTCAGCGAGCTCAGGCCTTTCCACGAATTGGGCCAGCGCTACGCCACCGAGCTGCGGCCCGGCAACATCAACATCACCGGCCGCATCGAGCGCGCAGCGATCAACGGCGCGTTGCTCAAGCTGTTGCTGGGCGAAGCGGCAAAGTCGAGGCCGGCCGGCACCTTTGTCAGCCCGGCTTTCAACCTCGATCTGCGGATGCAGAACCCGTCGCGGCCCGGTGTGTCTTCAGCCGTCACGCTGCACGGCGTGAAGATCCAGAACTGGTCTTACAGCATCCCGGAGGACGACTTCGTGATGGAGCGTGTGGACTTCCGCGCGCTGTGGATCAGCGTTGAAGACAACGAAGACTGAACCCATGGCCTACCTCAGTGCCGACGAACTGCTGGCGGGTGCCACGCTGACCCACGACGTGGAGTTGCCCGCCGCAATGGTGGGCGGCGGGCCCGGCCATGCGGCAGGCCGCAAGGTGAAACTGCGCCCGCTGACGGTGCGCGACCTGCAGCGGGTGACCAAGGCGGCCAAAGACGACGACAAACTGCTGTCGGTGCTGCTGCTCAAGGAAGCTCTCGTGGAGCCGTCGCTCAGCTTCGAGCAGGTGCATGCACTGGGCGCCGGGCTGGCGCGTTTCTTGATCGACGAGATCAACCGCATCAGCGGGCTGCAGGTGGCCGAGCGCGGCATGTCCGAGGCCATCGAAGCGCCGCTGGCGCGCGCCTGTTTTGTGCTGGCCCGAGAATTCGGCTGGTCGCCGCAGCAGGTGGGCGAGCTGACGGTAGGGCAGATCCTGCTGTACCTGGAAATGTTGAAGAGCAACCCGGCGCAGGCCGCGGCGAGATGAATGGCCCCTGGCGCAGCCTGGGTGTCGCTTGGCGCCAAAGCCCGGCCTTGACCTGGTGGCCGCAGTCGGCTGCCGGCGTGCGCGACTGGCAGCAAGCGCTGGCCGAGGCCACGCCCGGCGCGTTGGCCATCGACGCCTGGCCGCGTGAGCCCGAAGTAGCGCTGCTGCTCGAACCCATGGCGCAATCGCCCTTGAGTGCGCCCTTGAGTGCGCCGTTGAGCGCGCTGTTGAATGCGCCGTTGCAGATGCCACCGGCAGACAGCTCGGTGGCAGTGGCGCCTGCACCTGGCGCGCGCGCCGCCTGGGCTGCACGATCTGCCGTGCCGGCGCCAGCAGACTGGAACGACACGCGTGCCCCTTGGCGCCGCTGGGTCGAAACGGGCAGCGGACAAGGCTTGCAGGTGAAAGCAGTGTTGCCGGCTTCCACCGTGGCTTCAACATTTTCCGAACCCGGTGCGGGCGCGTCCCAGAGTGCGTTTGAACGTGGCTTCGATGGCGCGTTTGAGCCTCTGTTTGAGACTCAGTCCGATCGCCCCCTTGATCGTGCTGCCGGCAGCACGCCTGCTGCCCAGTCGCCATCGGCGCTGGCCAGCGCCCCCCCAGCGCGGGTTGCGGCCCTGCTGGCAGATCTTGCAGCGCGCCATCACTTGCCCCTGTCAGGGCCGGCACGACGGGAGCACCGTTTCGCAGCCTGGGCCACCGCGCAGCCGCAGGGTGACGCCACCGAGCCAGCGTTGAGCAACGTCGTGCCCCTGCGCGGCGCTGCCGGCGTGCAGATCAGGCCCCGCGGTTCGCCGCCCGTAACCGCTGCCACGCGCCCTGCCCTGGCCCTGCAGCGCTGGTCTGAGCTGCTCGACGCGGCTCCATCTGCCGCGCCCGATGTAGCAGCGCTGTTGGCACGCGGCGAGCGGGCGTCGATGGATGCGTCGGCGGGGTCCACGCAGGCAGACAGAGAAGCTGCTGGTGGCCTGATCGCGGCAACCTACGGGCAACGGCCTGCGGGGCCTGCACCACTGCAGGCCGGTCTGGACGCTCAGGACTCCGCGCTGGCCTGGTCTTCCGGGCCGAGCGAAGCCGCCGGTCCCGCAGCGACACCGGCGCGCTCCGCCAGGAGCGACCCCCTGGCCCATCTGGCAGCTTCAATGGCCCGCATCGAAAACCACCTCGCCACCGCCGCCCCGGGGCCGGCCGCGCCGTTATGGCTGGACGATGACGACTCCCTGGCCGAGCGCATCCACGACATCCTGCGCCGCCAGGCCCGCCGCCACGGGATCGACACGCCGTGAAGATCAAGCCCATGCTGGGCAGCTTCGAATTGCCCGGCCTGCAACGCATCGGCACGCAAGAGCGGCGGCATCTGGTGGCGGTGGCTGTGCCCGGGCTGGCCGGCGTCTATCACCAGGACCTGGGTGCTGCTGCGGCACGCATCGTGCTGCAGGGCACGCTGGCCGGCGACGAAGCGCGTGAGGCCTTCCTGGCCGCGCTGCGCGAGCCGCTGGCTGCTGGCGAGCCGCTGGACTTTGTGGCCGACATCACCAGCGCCACCGAAATTGAACAGGTGCTGATCGCCGACCTCGATGTCGAAGAGGTGGCCTGCAGCGCCGACGGTTTTCGCTATGCGTTGACGCTGCTGCAGTACACCGAGCCGCCGCCACCGCCGGCCGACCCGGGGCTGGAAGCCGCGCTGGGCCTGGAAGCACAAGATCTTTTCGACACCAGCAAGCTGCCCGAGTTGCTGACAGCGCCCAACTTCGGCAATCCGGTGCCACCGCTGCAAACCACCATCGATGGCGCCAGGGTAGCGCTCGATTCGCTGACCGCGCTGGGCCCGCAGCTGAGTGAACTGTTTGGCAGCCCCTGAAGCCCAGGCCCACATGCCCACCGTTTTTGAACGCCTGGACCTCAGCCTGCAAGGCAACGGGTTGACGCTGGCTGTGTCGGGCGAAGCCGGCAAGTTGCTGGCCGCCGGTCAGCAGTTGCATGCGCTGCTGGACAACCCACCTACCGGCATCTCGCAGCTGGCTGCGGGCCTGGCCGAAGTGGCTTTGCCCACGCTGAACGTGAGCGGCTTTGCCAGTGCACTGGCCAGCCTGGGTGATGTGCTGCCCAACGATTTGAGTGATGCAACCGCTGGCGTGGGTGCAGCTTTCGACGCATTGCAGCTCAGCGCCGGTGTGCAGCTCACGGGGCGGTTGACGGTCTATGTCGATGGCGTCAAAGCGATCCAGCGTTTGCTGGCCACCGACTTCACGCCGCCGTCCGACTTGTTTGCTGAAAGCGCCGGCCTGGCAGCGCCTGAAGCGGCACAGGCAGCGCTCGGAGCAAGCAGCGGCGCAAGCAACAGAGCGAGCAACGGAGCACGCAGCGGAGCAAGCATTGGCGCCAGCAGCGGCGCACGTGCAGCCAGCGCAAGCGCCGCACAGGCGCGCGCCCGCCGCCTGCAGGCGCTGGCCGACAGCAACCGCTACTTCGGCACATTGGCACCCTTGGACCCGCCGGCTTTTGTCGAAACCCTGCACCGCGCATTTGCCGGTCTGCCGCGTGAACAGGCCAGGCTGCGCAAGCTGCCCTTCATCGACAACCTGCGCTGGCTGCTGATCAACACCGTGCGCATGCGCGCGATGGACGCACCGCAGCTGCACCAGCACATCGGCAGCACCCTGCATGACCTGGCCGCGTTCTTGAACGGCGCTGCCGACTGGCCGCTGGCTGCGGCGGCGGCGCAGCTTCAAGCGCTGGCGGCGCAGGTGGACACCGCCGCGCTGAACGCCGAAGCACAAACGCTGACCACCCGCCTCGGCGCCATCGCAGCGGCCGTGACTGCTGCCAACCCCGGCGCGGCGGCAGCCGACATCGCAGCCGCCCACGCTGCACTCGACAGCCTGCTGCCCCGCCTGGCC
>JBBQMM010000159.1:0-9098 GCA_038328935.1 Burkholderiales bacterium | reverse complement strand
GCTCGAAGTGTTGAAGCTGGCCGTCGGGCACGAAGACGTTCGCCAGCACGGCTTTGTTGTCGCGCTCTTGAATGCTGAGGAGCTCGATGCCTTTGTTCTTGCCTTCCGCCGCCAGTCGCTCAAACGCTAGGTCTGCGTCGGGTCTGGAGAGGAACTGGATTTGGATGCCGAGGCCGGATTCAAGTCCGATCTCCTCTTGGCGGTGCTTTGCAGCGTCGGCCAGGGTTTGCAACGCTTACAACTGGCCTTTCAGGGCAGTTCCGTGTTGCTGGCGGTCGAGCTCAGGCAGCGTCGCTTTGGCCCCGCCCTTCGGCGAGTGTGCCGTGAAGGGCTTCGCCTCAGACGTGTTCTGCAGTACGAAGTGCGGTTGTCTATCGGGTATTTGGTCCGGCATGGTTTGACGTGTGCATGCTGTTCTTTGCGAGCTTCGCACTGATAAGGCGGCGTTCCTCTAACGCACGCCCCAGCTCGGCTCGTTGCACTTTCGTCTGGTCATGCATGATCGTGTCCTTGATGGACGCATCAACGGCACGACAAATCTCTGCGTAGCTCAAGCCCTCCGCCTGCTCGACCAAACCATCCTTTTTGAACGGCTTGGGAGCAAAGTGGCCCAGACGCGAACGGATAAGCGCCAAGGCCTGTTCGGGCGTGGGCAGGTGGTACTCCACCACATCGTCGAACCGCCGGAACAAGGCGTAGTCGAGAACCTCAGGATGGTTGGTGGCCGCGATGATCAGGCTGTTCGACTGATCGTTTTCGATCATCTGCAGGAAGCCATTCAAGACCCGGCGAATTTCGCCAACATCGTTGGCCAGACCGCGCTGCGATCCGATGGCGTCGAACTCGTCGAAGAAATAGACGCCCCGAATATCGGTTATCGCGTCGAAAACCTGCCGGAGCTTTGAGGCGGTCTCGCCCATGAACTTGGTAATCAGCGAATCGAGACGGACCAAGAAAAGCGGGATACCAAGTTCGCCTGCCAGCGCGGCGGCTGTCATGGTCTTGCCAGTCCCTGGGGGGCCGACGAGAAGCAGCTTCCGGCGCGGCGCCAGACCGTGTTCCTTGATCCGCGCCAGCTGTCGCTGCTCCAGGATCACGCGCTGAAGCTGGTTGGCGGCCACTTCGTCGAGAACCATGTCCCCAAGTCTGTTCGCCGGGTGAGACACGGTTAGCAGGTTCGTCAGCTCGCCGCGGGGCTTGGCTGCACTGCCGATCGCAACGAGCTTGCCGGTGGCGTCATGGCCGATCCGATTCTTGGCCGCATCGACCATCTCGCGCAACTCTTCCGCCAGCTTCCCGTGGCCAAGCTTTGCCTCGTGGGCCGCGACCTGCATCGCGACCGACAAGAAGTGCCCATCGTCGCGACTGATGTGCGACTTGATGAGCGCTTTGAGTTGTTCCGAGCTGGCCAAGGAGGGGATTACGTTGTTGGTCGTTGAAGCGATGGAGCATTGTGCCGGCGGAGCCCACCCAGCCCTCCAAGGGTCGTCCCGACCTTCGGCAGCATCTGCACTCGTTTGACATCGTCAAGCTCCCCTTCTCCCGACGCTTCAAAGATTGCCGACGAAAGATCGCGGACGTCCCCACCATAGGGATCCCTGACCTGGCGCAGATACCGATGTGCAATCGCGGTGCTGGCGCTGATCCGAATTGGGCTGAGTGATCACTCGGTGAGATATCCGATCGCCGCAGCTCAGGTGAGGAAGGTGTTCCTGAGCAAGATAGAGGCGGCGGCGCAAGCCAGGAGACGCTGCTGATGGACCACAAGAAGGCGGCGAGTTGTGGAACGTAACGCGGCTGTTGGGGCGATCCAGCAGCCGTTGTTGTTTCTCAAGCAGCGCGATGCCCTACTTCCCCTGCATCAGCCACGGGCTGACTCGACTTGCGGTGAGGCACTAGCTGGCAATGAAGCCGCTCTATGCCAGATCTGTCAGGTGCCCTAAAAGGTGGCGACGTCGCACGGTGGTGCGACCGGCAAGAATCGAACTTGCGACTAAGCCTTCGGAGGGCCCAATGATATCCACTTCACCACGGTCGCCGCGGCAGATCTTCATTGTAGTGCGGTGCGCACGTGGGCCGTCTGGCGCCCATGCGTGCGCTCATCTCGCAGCAGGCCCGGGCCCTATAATCGAGGGTTCAGTTTGCTGTTTTCCAAGCCGTTTGCCGGCACCTGATCTGGGGATTCCATGAGCTCATCGCAAGACCCTGCACCACACGCTGCACCACCCGCTGCACACCCGGTGTTTGACGACGCGGCGCACGACCTGCCGCATGAGGGCCCGATCCGCACCCCCAAGCAACTGATCACTGCCGTGGTGGCGTCGTTCCTCGTTCCCATCGTGGCCATCATCCTGCTGGTGAATTACGTCGACTTCGGCACCAAGCCGGCTGCGGGCAGCACGGGCCTGGAGGCCGAAGCCGTGGGCAAGCGGATCCAACGGGTTGGTTCAGTGGAGATTCGCGACGCTGACTCGGCCGTGTTGCGCACCGGTGAGCAGGTCTACCAGGGCGCTTGCACGGCCTGCCACACGACGGGCGCGGCTGGTGCGCCGAAGATTGGCGACGAGGCTGCCTGGGCGCCGCGCTTGAAGACGGGCTACGAAGCGCTGTTGAATTCCGCTCTCAAGGGCAAGGGCGCGATGGGTGCACAGGGTGGTGGCGAATACAGCGACTACGAAGTCGCCCGTGCGGTGGTCCACGTGTCCAACAAAAGCGGCGCAAAATTTGAAGAGCCCAAGGCCCCAGCGCCGGCCGACGCGGCCAGCGCGGCCAAGTAAGTTGCACGGGACTGGCGCCGCGGCGGGCGCCGGGCTCTGTCAGGCCGCTGGCGCAGCGCCGCCAGGGCCGGTGCTGCCAAGCGCGGGCTGCGGCTGCAAGACGTAGCCGAATTGCGCCGGCATCAGCGCAAACGGCAACTCCTGCGGTTGCCACGCGCCGGTCTCCACGGCCTGTGCCGCCAGCCCCATGTCCATCGTGTGCACGATGCCGAAGCCCAGATCGGTGTCGACGAACAAGCGCCCCTGTTCGCACACCCAGCAGCTCTTGAACTGCGCGGCCTCGCCCGTGTGCGACTGCAGCGGCCAGCCCGCAGCGTCTTGCACGCGCCAGACATAAGGCGCGGCCTGCAATTGCACATACACGCGCTGCGGTCCGTTCTGGAAATACCAGGCGCCGGCGGCATCGTGCAGGTAGTTGCGCTGGATGAAAGCCAGCAACTTGTCGTGCAGGATGCGGCTGCCTTTGACCTGCGGGAACGGCCCCGCCGCCTGCGTGCGGTCGTCGCGCATGTACCAGTCGCCGCGGGCGTCCAGTGCCAGCCAGCCGTAGCAGTGCGGCACGGTGGGCCATTTGGCCATTGCGGCCTTGACGATGTCGTCCATGGCTGGACCTTACACCGTGGCCGGATGCTGGCCGGACCGATGCTGGCCTGGCTGCTCAGGCAGGGGTTCTGAAATGTGTTCAGACAGGTGTTCAGGCATGTGTTCAAGCCTGTGCTCAGGCATCTGTTCAGGCATGGGCCAGCAGCCAGTCGCTCACCGCCAGCGGCATGGCCGTCACGCGCGCGGGGTAGCGGCCTTGTGGAAAGCCCACATGCCCGCCATGCGCTGGCCGCCACAGCGTGACGAGCGGGTTGCTGGTTTGCAGGGGCAGCGCTGCCGCTGGCACGAAGGGGTCGTTGGCCGTGTTCAGCACCAGCGCCGGAATGCGCAGGCGGTGCAGGTGCGGCAGCGCCGAGGCGCGCGACCAGTAGTCGGGCGTGTCGGCGAATCCGTGCAGCGGCGCGGTGACGGCGTTGTCGAATTCGAAGATGCTGGAAGCTGCCGCCACCCGCCGGGCGTCGAACAGCCCCGGGTGTTGTTTCAGCTTGGCCAGTGCCTTGGGTTTCATGGTCGACAGGAACATGCGCGCATAGAGCTGGCGGTTGAGGCCGCGGTCGATGGCCCGGCCGGCGGCTGCCAGGTCGATGGGCGCACACACTGCGGCCACGGCCGCAGCGGTGGCCGCGGCGGTGTCGCCGGCCTCTTGCGCCCAGCGCAACAAGGCGTTGCCGCCCAGCGAGACACCCACCACCAGCAAGGGCGACCGTGCGCGCTGCCGCAGCCGCTGCAGGATCCAGCCGACTTCTTCAAAGTCGCCCGAGTGATAGGCCCGGGGCGCCAGGTTCAGTTCGCCCGAACAGCCTCTGAAGTGCGGCACCGAATAGCCCCAGCCACGCGACTGCGCGATGCTGCCGAAGGCCTGTGCATACGCGCTGGCGCTGCTGCCTTCCAGGCCATGAAACAGCACCAGATGGTGCGGGGGCGGCGCAGCGTCGGGCGCGTCATCGGTATGCAGATGGTCGACATCGATGAAGTCGCCATCGGGCGTGGCCCAGCGCTCGCGCTGCAGGCGAGGCGCGGCGCCGTGGTGGCGCAGCGCACGCGTGGCGGCCCAGATGGTCTGCAGGTTGCCGCCCGGCAGCCAATGGGGTGCGCGATAGCCGAGCATCGGCGGCTTCAGTGCAAGGTGCTGGGCCGCTCGCCGCCCGTGGTCGCGGGCACCGGACCCTGCCTTTGCAGCGAGCCCGGGCTGGCGTGGTGCGACGCCAGCCGCCAGCCGCGTACGGTCTTGACGTAGAAGTTGGTGGCAATCACCCAGGCCAGCTGCGGCCCGTCGGCGCCGGCCACGGTGACACTCTCCACCAGGTGGTGCAAGGCACTGTCGGGATATTCGAGGCGGTGCACCTGTTCCACCTTCACGGGTATGCCGCCGTTGCCAAAAATCGCCTCGAAGCTGGATCGGATGGCGGCCGCGCCCACCACGCGGCCGCCGCCGGGATGCACGCAGACGATGTCGTCGTCGTCGGCCCAGACGGCCATCAGCGCCTCGATGTCGCCGCGTTGCAGCGCTTCGTACAGCGCCATCTCGACTTCGTCGGGGCTGTTGGATACGGCCACGGGGGGCTGTGTTCGCATGGCGGGTGTGGCTGGCGGGGGGTGAGTGGGCGTGGTGGGGTCGGCGCGAAACCTGGCGCGCAGCGCTACCGCAAGACCACGCACTTGTGGCCGTTGACGAGCACCCGGTGCTCGGTGTGCCAGCGCACGGCGCGCGCCAGCACCATGCATTCGATGTCGCGGCCGGCGGCGGTGAAGTCTTCGGCCGACAGCGTGTGGTCCACGCGCTGCACGTCCTGCTCGATGATCGGGCCTTCGTCCAGGTCGGCAGTGACGTAATGCGCCGTGGCGCCGATCAGCTTCACGCCGCGCGCGTGGGCCTGGTAGTAGGGCCGCGCACCCTTGAAGCTGGGCAGGAAGCTGTGGTGGATGTTGATGGCGCGGCCGGCCAGCGCCTGGCACATCGGCGCGCTCAGGATCTGCATGTAGCGCGCCAGCACCACGAGGTCGATGCGCAATTGCTGCGTCAGTGCCAACACCCGTTCCTCCTGGGCAGCCTTGGTGCCGGCGTTGACCGGCAGGTGGTGGAACGGGATGTCGTAGCTGGCCGCCAGGCTTTCGAAGGTGCGGTGGTTCGACACGATGGCCGGTATCTCCACCGCCAGCGACCCGCTTTTGAAGCGGAACAGCAGGTCGTTTAGGCAGTGGCCATGCTGGCTGACCATCAACAGCACACGCGGCTTGTGCCCCAGCGCATGAAAGTGCAGCTGCATGCCGAATTGCTGGCGCGTGTGCTCGAACAGCGGCTCCAGGCTGTCGGCGCTGGCCAGTTGTGGCGGCGCCTCGAAGTGCACACGCATGAAGAACAGGCCGGTGGCGTCTTCACCGTCGAGGTCGCCGAACTGCTGTGAATCGATGATGTTGCAGCCGGCCTGGTACAGCAGTCCCGACACGGCGTGCACGATGCCGTTGGTGTCGCGGCACGACAACGTGAGGATGAACTGGCGCTCTGTCGTCATCGGGCCGATTGTAAAGATCGCCCAAAGTGAGGTTCATTGCTGTGAAGTTCACTGCGTGGTTGCCGGTATGGCTGACCTGCACGATGGTTCGCGCGCAGGTCGAACTTGATCAGACACGAACCCATCCGTCGTTGCCAACTTCTTGGGCAGCAACCGATCTCGGGTCTCGATGTCGCGGCCTGCCTTGGGGACGGAAATGCGGACTGCAGTGCGGATTGAAATGCGGACTGCAGCTTATCCTGCCGGCCATGAACTGCTGGCAGAGCACAACTTGAATCAGACACCGCCCCCCGGGGCTCAACACCGTTCGGGCGCCTTGCTGTCCGTGCTGACCGCGGGTTTCGTCGCCGTGCTGGTGGGCGTCACCAGTTCGGTGGCCATCGTGTTCCAGGCCGCCGCGGCGCTGGGTGCTACGCCGGCCCAGACCGCATCGTGGATGTGGGCGCTGGGGCTGGGCATGGGCATCACCAGCCTGGGCTTGAGCCTGTGGTACCGGCAGCCGGTGCTCACCGCGTGGTCGACACCGGGCGCGGCGCTGCTGGTGACGGCCGGCGCCGGCGTGCCGATGGACCAGGCGGTGGGCGCTTTCATGGTCTGCGCCGTGCTCATCACGCTGGCGGGTGTGACCGGCTGGTTCGAGCGCGTGATGGGGCGCATACCGCAGGCGCTGGCGGCCGCCCTGCTGGCGGGTGTGTTGACGCGCTTTGCCATCGAGGGGTTTGCGGCGGCGCAGCGCGAGTTCGGCCTGGTGTTCACGATGTTCATCGTTTACCTGCTCGGGCGCCGGCTGTGGCCACGCTACGCCGTGCCGGGCGTGCTGCTGGCGGGCGTGGCGGTGGCCGGCCTGCAGGGCCAGTTGCACGTCGGCACGGTGCAGTGGCAGTGGGCGGCGCCGGTGTTCACGATGCCGGCTTTCAGCCTGGCGGCCACGGTGGGCATTGCGCTGCCGCTGTTCGTGGTGACGATGGCGTCACAAAACCTGCCCGGCGTGGCGGCGCAGCGTGCGGCCGGCTACCACACGCCGGTGTCGCCGGTGGTGGCCACTACCGGCGTGGCCAGTCTGCTGTTGGCGCCGTTTGGCGGTTATGCATTCAATCTGGCGGCCATCACCGCGGCGGTGTGCATGGGGCCCGAGGCCCACCCCGACCCCGCGCGCCGCTGGCAGGCCAGTGCGGCTGCGGGCGTCTTCTACATCGTGATGGGGCTGCTGGGGGGCGCCGTGGTGGGCCTGCTGGCGGCTTTCCCGCAGGCGCTGGTGCTGGCGCTGGCCGGGCTGGCGCTGCTGGGTACCATCGGTTCCGGACTGGCGGCGGCGGTGAAGGACGAGACCACGCGCGAGGCCGCACTCGTCACGTTCCTGATCACCGCCAGCGGACTCACGCTGTGGGGCGTCGGCGCGGCCTTCTGGGGCGTGGTGGCGGGTGGCTTGGCGCTGCTGGTGCAGGGCTGGCGGCGGTAACTGCCGTCGAGGGCCCGCTCAACGCGGCGCTTACGTGGCGTCGACGCTGCGGCCAGCGCTGGTCACTTACGCCCGCGGGCAGCGCAGGCCGCTCTACGCCCGCAGTCAGCGCGGGCCGCCCTACGCTCGCGGCCAGCGCTGGTCACTCTACGCCCGCAGTCAGCGCAGGCCGCTCGACGCCCGCGGCCAGCGCAGGCCGCTCTACGCCCGCAGTCAGCGCAGGCCGCTCTACGCCCGCGGTCATCGCTGGCGGCTCGACGCCCGCAGTCGGCGCTGGCCGCTTTACGCAGCAGCCAGCGCTGGCGCCAGGGCTGCCGGCGTGGGCGCAGGCCTGCGCAAGGGGGCGTGCAGCCGCAGCTGGCATTGCCCGGCACTCACCGTCACCACGGCGCCCTGGGGCAGCATGCTCCAGCCGTCCGTTGCGTCGTCGCCCTCAGCGGCACTGTCACACAGCGGTTCGCTCGCCACCGTGGTGCCCATGCGCGTTTGCCGCAGGTACAGCGTGGGCGGCTGCTCGTCGCTGGCGATGCGAAAGGCCACCAACTGTTCACCGTCCGACAACACGGCGGCAAAGCGCAGCGGCTGCGTGATGCCCTGCTGCTGCATCAGCGCCAGCGTGTCGTCCAGCACCGCCAGCACCGCGTCGGCGGCCGTCGCGCCGGCATGGATGCGCGCCAACGACAGCAGGAACAGCAGCTCGGAATCGGTAGCGCCGCGCCGTTCGGCGTACAGCGCATCGGACAGCCGCGCCTCCAGTGTGCGCCGCAGTTGCGCGTAGCCACCGATCTGCCCGTTGTGCATGAAGAGGTGCCGGCCGTGGCGGAAAGGGTGGCAGTTCTGGCGTGCAATGCCGCCGGCAGTGGCCGCGCGCACGTGGGCGAAGAACAGGTGTGAGGACAGCGTCTGCGAGAGCGCCAGCAGGTTGTCGTCGCTCCAGGCCGGCATCACCTCGCGGTAGACGCCCGGTTCGGCGCGGTCGCCGTACCAGCCGATGCCGAAGCCGTCGCCATTGGTCTGCACATGGCCCTCCACCGCGCGCAGCGACTGCCGCATCAACGAGTGGCGGGGTTTGGCGATCAGCTCTTCCAGGAAGAGCGGCTCACCCAGGTAGGCAGCGAGTCGGCACATGGCGTGGTGCGAAACCGGGAGTGCGGGTACCGCACTATCGGCCTCGGCGGCCCAGTCTTGAGCGGCCTCATGGCTTGAACCCCCTCTCTGAGCCAGCGAGAGACGGGCCTCATCGACGGACTCCCCTCCCTCCAAAGGAGAGGTGGGCCTCTTCGCCGGACTCCCCTCCCTCCCAGGGAGAGGGCAGGGGTGAGGGTGAATCGTGGCGCGCTGGCGCAGGCGAGCAGAGGCACCGATGCACCCGGCACGCTTGGCGCCTGCCTGGTGGGTCGGCTGTGCCGGCATTGCACCCTCACCCCAACCCTCTCCCTGGCAGGGAGAGGGAGAAAGAGGGAAAGAGCAGCGCTGGGTGCGTCAGCCGGCCTCGGCGGCCCGACTCTTGAGTGGCCACATGGCTTGAACTCCCTCTCTGTGCCAGCGAGAGACGGGCCTCATCGACGGACCCCCTCTCCCTCCAAAGGAGATGTTGGCCTCATCGCCTGACTCCCTCTCCCTCCCAGGGAGAGGGAGAAAGAGGGAAAGCGCAGCGCTGGGTGCGTCAGCGCCGGCCTCGGCGGCCCGACACTTGAGCGGCCACATGGCTTGAACCCCTCTCTCTCCCAGCGAGAGAAGGGCCTC
>JBBQMM010000158.1:0-9118 GCA_038328935.1 Burkholderiales bacterium | reverse complement strand
AGAAGAAAAAGAAGAAGGCCGCCGTCGAGTCACCGGTGAAGGCGGTGCACTTCTCGAACTTCATCGTCCAGTCGCCGCGTATCCCACTCCCGAGAACCCCGTGAAAGCCGCGCCTCAGCCCAACCCATGAACCAGCAGATCCTGTCACAGGACGAGGTCGATGCCCTGCTTCAAGGCATCACCGGCGAGAGCCAGAAACTCGAGGAAGAAGAGGCGCCGAAGTCAGGCATCCGCGACTACGACCTGTCGAGCCAGGAGCGCATCGTGCGTGGGCGCATGCCCACCATGGAGGTCATCAACGAGCGCTTTGCGCGCAACATGCGCATAGGGCTGTTCAACCTCATCCGGCGCAGCCCCGAGGTCAGCATCGGCGGCATCAAGGTGCAGAAGTTCAGCGCCTTCCTGCGCGAGATCGTGGTGCCCACCAACTTCAACATCGTGAGCGTCAAACCGCTGCGCGGCAACGGGCTCATCGTGTGCGACCCCAGCCTGGTGTTCGCCGTCATCGACGCGCTGTTCGGCGGTGTCGGCAAGTACCACACGCGCATCGAGGGGCGCGACTTCAGCCCCACCGAGCTGCGCGTCATCCTGCGCCTGGTGGAGACCATCACGCACGAATACAAGAAGGCCTGGCACGGCGTGTACCCGGTGGAGCTGGAATACCAGCGCAGCGAGGTGCAGCCGCAGTTTGCCAACATCGCCACGCCCAGCGAGATCGTGGTGGCCACCAGCTTTGCGCTCGAAATCGGCGACACCTCGGGCACGGTGCACTTCTGCATACCCTACAGCACGCTGGAGCCGATACGCGACGTGCTGTACAGCACCATCCAGGGCGACTCGGCGGAGCCCGACCGGCGCTGGATCAACCTGCTGAAAGCGCAGATCCAGTCGGCCGAGGTCGACCTGGTGGCTGAACTGGCGCGCACGCGCGCCACCGTCGAGCAGCTGATGTCGTTCAAGCCGGGCGACTTCATCGAGCTCGACCTCGATCCCATGATCCAGGCCAAGGTCGATGGTGTGCCTGTCTTCGACTGCCACTACGGCACGTCCAACAACCGCTACTCGATCAAGATCGACAAGCTCATTGCCAGCTCCGACCAGGGCTGGCTGGGAGAACGCTGATGGCAGACCCGGAGAACGGCATGTCCGAAGAGGACAAGATGGCCGCCGAATGGGCCGCTGCGCTGAATGAAAGCAAACCCGCCGGCGGCATCGAGGTGGCGAGCGAGGTGCGACCAGCGGTGGAGTCGGTGGCAACGGCGCAGTTCCCCAGCCTGACGGCAGGCCCGGCGCCTGGACTGGGCGTGCCGAATGGCGGCCACGACCTGAACATGATCCTGGACATCCCCGTGCAGCTGACGGTGGAGCTGGGCCGCACCCACATCCCCATCAAGCACATCCTGCAGCTCGCGCAGGGCTCGGTGGTGGAGCTCGAAACGCTGGCCGGCGAGCCGATGGACGTGCTCGTCAACGGCTACCTGATCGCGCAGGGCGAGGTGGTGGTGGTGAACGACAAGTTCGGCATCCGGCTGACCGACATCGTCACGCCCAGCGAACGCATTCGCCGCCTGTCGCGGCACTGACCCGGTGTTGACGAAATGAATGGCACGATGCAACCCGGACTGAATGCATTCTTGTGGTTCGTGGCCGTGCTGGCGTTGATTCCGCTGGTGCTGTGGCTGCTGCGGCGCTCGCCGCTGGGCGCCGGCCTGACCGGTGGCAGCCAGGGCTTCCAGCCCGGCGCACCGCGGCCGGTGGCGGTGCTGCCGCTGTCGGCGCAGCACAAGCTGGTGACGGTGGAGGTGGGCCATGGCGAAGACCGGTTGTGGCTGGTGCTGGGCATGGGCCCGCAGGGCCTGCGCACGCTGCACACCATGAAGCCGGGGCCGGCACCCAAAGCCGCTGAACAAGCGCCGCCGCAGGCTGCCTTCTCACAACTGCTGAAACGCATGCGCAGTGGCAACCTGGGCCCCGAAGCCGGCGACAGCCGGCCCGGTGAATGGAAACGTCGATGAGCACCGAATTCCACAGCTGGATGCGCGGGCCCGACGCCGCCAGACCCGCGCCGGCGAGGCCGCCGATGCCGATTCGCCGCGCACCGGGCATGCGAACACTGCGCGTGCTGGTGGTGCTGGGCCTGCTGGCGCTGCTGATGCTGCTGGCCACCGGGCATGTGCAGGCACAGGCACCGGCACAGGCGCAGACACCGGCACCGGCACAGGCACAGGCGCAGGGGGCAGCGTCGCCGTTTTCGCAAGCCGGCGGGCTGCCGCTGGTGATTTCGCAAGGCGCGGGCGGTACCAACTATTCGGTGCCCATCCAGACCCTGCTGTTCTTCACCGCGCTGGGCTTCATTCCGGCGGTGTTGCTGCTGATGACGGCCTTCACGCGCATCGTCATCGTGCTGGGCCTGCTGCGCCAGGCCATGGGCACACAGGCTGCACCGCCCAACCAGGTGATCCTCGGCCTCAGCCTGTTCCTGACCTTTTTCGTCATGTCGCCGACGCTGGACAAGGTTTACGACACCGCGTGGGCGCCGTACAGCGCCGGCACGATGGCGGTGGACCAGGCGCTGAAGGAAGGCGTCAAGCCGCTGCGCGAGTTCATGCTCAAGCAGACGCGGCAAAGCGACGTGCAGTTGTTTGCCAAACTGGCGCGCTTGCCGGCCGAAATCAAGGGCGCCGACGTGCCGCTGACGGTGCTGGTACCGGCCTTCGTGACGAGCGAGCTGAAGAGCGCGTTCCAGATCGGCTTCATGATCTTCATCCCGTTCCTGATCATCGACATGATCGTGGCGAGCGTGCTGATGAGCCTGGGCATGATGATGTTGAGCCCGGTGCTGGTGGCCCTGCCCTTCAAGCTGATGCTGTTCGTGCTGGCCGATGGCTGGAACCTGTTGCTGGGCTCGTTGGCGGCATCGTTCGTGACCTGAGGCGTGGCTGCTGCTGCTGCACCACGCTTCAGATCTAACTTTAGAAACTGATGGACCCGCAACAAGTAATTTCCGCCGGCCACAACGGCCTGGTGATCCTGCTGATGGTGGCCGCACCGGTGCTGGGCGTGGTGCTGGTGGTGGGCCTGGTGGTCAGCATCTTCCAGGCCGCCACGCAGATCAACGAAGCCACGCTGAGCTTCGTGCCCAAGGTGGTGGGCGCGGTGGCGGTGCTGGGCATCGCGGGGCCGTGGATGGTGAGCACGCTGGTGGAATACCTGCGCAGCGTGCTGCTGGCCATACCCGGCGCCGTTGGATAAGCCGCGCGGGCGGCGCGGGCGGCAACCGCAGCACGCACAGCCATTGCCGCACCCGGGGCAGCTGTGGCAACCACAACATCCACAACATCCACGGCATCCACGGCACCCATGCTGAGTTTCAACGAAGCCCAGGCGCTGGCCTGGATGACGCCGCTGCTGTGGCCGTTTCTGCGCGCGCTGGCGCTCTTCACCGCGCTGCCGGTGCTCGGCCAGCGCGGTGTGCCCACCCGCGTGCGCATCGGCCTGGCGGCCTTCGTGGCGCTGGCGGCCCAGCCGTCTCTGCCGGCGCTGGGCCCGGCAGCGCAGGTGGCGCTGGATTCGCCCACCGCGGTGTTGCTGGTGGTGCAGCAGGTCGTGATCGGGCTGTCGCTGGGCTTCGCGGTGCGGCTGGTGTTTGCGGCCGTCGAGTTCGCCGGTGAACTGGTGGGTCTGCAGATGGGCCTGAACTTCGCCGGCTTCTTCGACCCCATCAGCGCCAGCGCGGCCACCGCCACCAGCCGCCTGTTCGGCACGCTGGTGGCGTGGCTGTTCATCGTCATCAACGGCCACCTGCTGGTGGTGGCGGCGCTGGTGCAAAGCTTCCAGGCCTTCCCCATCGGGCCCGAGCCGCTGGCCTTCTTTCGCCAGATGCAGCCGCACCGCTGGGGCGCCGAAATTTTCAGCACCGGGCTGTGGATCGCGATGCCGCTGGTGACCATCCTGCTGTTCGTGAACCTGGTGCTGGGCGCCATCTCGCGCGTGGCGCCGCAGATCAACATCTTCGCCATCGGCTTCCCGGTGACGCTGGGCGTGGGCCTGCTGGGCCTGCTGCTGACGCTGCCCTTCATGACGCAGCCGTTCACAATGACGCTAACCCGTCTACTACAGCACTTCCAGTGAGAAGCGGCAAGCGAAGCTACTGCGCGTCCCAATCTCGGGCCTGCGGTACTCGCCGTACGGGTGTACGGCTCCGTTCCTCGACCCGACCTTGGGGCGCTCGCTACGCTTCTCTTGCCACTTCTCCCGCCACTTGTCTCGCCACTTGTCTCACCACTTGTCTCGCCACTTGTCTCGCCACTTGTCCCGCCACTTGTCTCGCCACTTGTCCCGCCACTTGTCCCGCCACTTGTCCCGCCACTTGTCTCGCCGCGGTGCTCGGCGGCTTTGTGGCTGGCGAGGGCGACCGTTGCGCTTCGGCTGACCTACCATCGGCGGCATGAACACTCGCCTCAAAGCGCCTGGGGGCCAGCCTGAAATTCACGATGCCCTGCTGGCGGGCGCTACGGGGCTGATCGGGCGCGCAGTGGCTGCCCAATGGGCCGCGACGGTGCCGCCACCGGCGCGGCTGCACCTGCTGGTGCGGCGCGCCGAGCCCGCGGGGGCGCGACAGATGGTGCAGGTGGTGGATTTTGCGCAGCTGCCAGCGCTGCCGCCTGCACGTACCGCTTTCTGCTGCCTGGGCACCACCATCAAGACAGCGGGCTCGCAGGCCGCCTTTCGGGCCGTTGACCACACCGCCGTGCTGGCCTACGCGCGTGCGGCACAGGCCGCGGGTGTGCAGTGCTTTGCGGTGGTGTCGGCGCTGGGAGCCGATGCACGGTCGGGCACGTTCTACAACCGCGTGAAGGGCGAGATGGAAGCCGAGCTGGCCACGCTGGGTTTTGCGCAGCTGGTGATTGCGCGTCCGTCGCTGCTCAGCGGCGACCGCGCGGCGCTGGCCCAGGCGCCACGCCTGGGCGAACGGCTGGCACTGGCGCTGACGGCACCGCTGGCGCCACTGATCCCCAAGGCCTGGCGGCCGATTGCAGCCGACACCGTGGCGCGGGCGCTGTTGCGTGCCACCGCTGATGCGAACACGCGGGGCGTGCGGGTGCTCGAGTCAGCAGCGCTGCAAGATCTGGGCGCCTGAGGCGCTGAATAGGAGTCCGCTGCGAGCCTGCGTGCCTGAGTGCGTGCGCCGAGGCGTGATCAGGCGGGCGGGACGCAGGGCTGCGCTCATGTGCCCCGACGCCGGCCTGCGGCCACCGTCTCCTCCTTGACTTCGCTCCGCCCTGCGCCCGGCCCGCCTGATCCACCGGCAGCGGCTGGTCGCGGCCGATGCCGTCCTCACCGTCTGGCGGTCAGACAAATACGCCCTGCCGCAACCACTTGGTCGCCACCCACTTTTCACCGGCCAGCACCGGCGCGCCGCCATGCAGCGTGCCGGTGCACGGGTGCGCACGGTCGTAGCTGAAGTAGACGGCGTTGCCGCGCAGCGGCAGCACCTCCAGGCCGGCGTCCGGGAACGTGGTGGCGCCGCCGCCGGCGGGCGTGTTCAGGTACATCACCAGCGTGGCCACGCGCTGGCCGCCGCGGGCCAGGATGGTCTTGCTGCCGGCATGGGCGGGGTCGAAGTAGTCGTGGTGCGGGCGGTATTCGGCGCCGGGCCGGTAACGCAGGACCTGCAGGCCTTCGCCATGGTCGAGCGGCCAGTTCACCAGGTGCGCGATGCGCTGCTCGATGCGCTGGATGACGGCAGCCTCGCCACGCTCGAAGAACATGCCGTCGCTGGTGCGGGCGGCGTTGACTTCGCTGCCGCCGGTGCCGTTGTCCACGGTCTCCGAGCGCGTCAGGCGGGGTTCGGCCAGCGCCATCAGCGCCTCGCATTCGGCGTCGCTGAGAAAACCGCCGAGCACCGTCACGCGCGGGTGGCGCAGCGTGCTGAGCAGATGCACGGTGTGGCCGTCGGGCATCAGCCACTGGGTTTTTCCTGCCCACTGCGGCTCGGGCACGGCTGTGGCAGTTGGCAACGACGGGGACGAGACCGGCGCGGCTGCGGCGGCACCGCCGGCTGAAGTCGCGGCCACTTTCACCGCCGCCAGGTGCTCGCTCAGCGTCTGCTCCATCGCGGCCACGGCCACGTCTTCCTGCCAACCACTGGTCTTCATGGCCGCGAGCACGTGGTCGGGGTGGCAACCGGCTTGTGCCTGTTCGACGATCCACTGGCGCAGCTCGGGGGTGATGGTCTGCGGGCCGGTCTGGGTGGTGGTCTGGGTGGCGGTCTGGGTGGCGGTCTGTGTGACGGTCTGGTCGGTCGTCCGGTCGGTCGTCTGGCTGGTCGTCTGGTCGGTCGTCTGGTCGGTCGTCCGGCTGGTCGTCTGGCCGTCGGTGTGCGACGGGTTCTGGGTGGTGTTCGAGTTGCCCTTCATGGCGCTGCATTTTCCTGCGCCGCGGCAGCGCCCGCACGCCTGAACACCAGCCGCTGTGGCGTGGACGACGCAGCGTCGTGGGCGTAGCCGCCGCCGTCGAATCGCTTCAGCGCCTGCACGCTGCGCAGCCGCTGCTGCACGGCGTGACGCGCCATCAACCCGCGCGCCTTCTTGGCGAAGAAGCTGACGACCTTGTAGCCGCCGCCCGCCTGGCCTTCTTCGAACACGCATTCAACCACCCGCGCGCGCAGGCCGCCACCGGCCTGCGGCCCGAGCACCACTCGGGCGTACTCCTGCGAGGCCAGGTTGACGACGACGGGCTGGCTTTCGTCGGCCTGCTGTGCGTTCAAGTGCTGCACCACGGTGTCGGACCAGAAGGCGTAGAGGTCCTTGCCCTGCCCCGTTTTCAGCGCCGTGCCCATCTCCAGCCGGTAAGGCTGCAGGCGGTCCAGCGGCCGCAACGCGCCATACAGGCCCGACAGCAGCACCAGGTGCTGCTGCGCCCAGTCGAGCTCGGCGGTGCTCAGGGTCTTGGCGTCCAGGCCTTCGTAGACGTCGCCGTCGAAGGCCAGCACAGCAGGTTTGCTGTTGTCGGGCGTGGCCACCGGCTGCCAGCGCGCGTAACGTTGCACGTTCAACAGCGCGAGCTTGTCAGACAGGTCCATCAACGCCGCCACCTGCGCCGGGCTTTTGGTGCGCAGCGTGGTGATGAGCTGTGCCGCCCTCTCGGCAAACAGCGGCTCGGTGACGCGGCGCATCACGGGCTTGGGCACCGGGGTGTCGTAGTCCAGGGTCTTGGCGGGTGACAAGAGGAAGAGCATGGTCGGGTGGGGGTGGCTTTGCGGGAGGGTGCGGTTCGGCTGGTGAGCTTGGCTTGGCTGGTGATCGTGGCTTCGCTGGGCGTGGCTTCGGATGGGTGGCGAGACGTCTACGGCGACCGCAGCGGCAGCGGCAGCGGCAGCGGCGGCGACGGCGGCGAAGTCGGCTCGTCATCGGCAGCCTGCAGCGCCCGCGCGGCGCCCAGCGCGGAGCGCCAGGTGCGGGCCGGGATGTGGCTTTGCAGGCGCTGCAGCGCGCACTGCACCAGCGCGGTGTGCAGTTCATGACCCACACCCTGCGCGATGTCGAGTGTGGCGTCACCGCCGCGCTCAGCCAGCCAGGCCAGCGCCTGGCGCGAGCCGTCGGCGGGGATCACCGCGTCGTCGGCGCCGTGAAAGAGGTGCAGCGTGGTGTGCTCGGGCGCGGCAAGCGGCGGCGCGGTGAAACAGCCGGCAAAGGCCAGCACCCGCCCGGCCAGCCCGTCGTGTTGCGCCGCCAACGCCAGCGACAGGATGGCGCCTTGTGAAAACCCGCCCAGGCAGGTGGCCGCCGGCCCCACACCCAGCCGCTGCTGCTGGGCCAACACCCAGCTGCGCAAGCCTGGCAGACAAGCCGCCACGCGCGCCGGCCAGACCTCGGGCGTGAGGTCGCGCACGGCGTACCACTGGCGGCGCGGCGGCCTGTGGGCAGCGGCGGCGGGGCCGTCGGGTGTCGGCTCGGCAGCCCGTTCGGCAGCCCGTTCGGCATCCGTTTCGGCATCCGTTCCGGCGTCCCTATTGGCGTCCCGATTGGCATCCCGGTTGGCATCCCTTTCGGCGTCCCGGTCGACATCCCCCTCGTAGACGGTGGGGGCGTCAGGCGCCAGCACCGCGGCCTGCGGAAACTGCAGGCGCAGCGCCTGCGCCAGCGGCGCCATGTCGGCGCCGGATGAACCCCAGCCGTGCAGCAGCAGGATCAGTTGTTCGGCACGGCCCTGGGCGGGCAGCCATTTGATCGGAATTTGCATCAGCCGGATTGTGCCGGCAGGTGTGCATCGGTGAGGCGGCATCGGTGCGGCGGCATCAGTGGGGCGGCATCAATGAGGCGGCATCTGTGGGGCGACAGCGCTGAGAAGAGCATCGAGGAGCGTCGGGCTCTCGGCCTTGCAGCATCCAGAGCAGCTTTCACCTGAAGTTTCGGCTGTGGGTGGCCAGGCCTTGCAGCAGTGCTGAATGGTCCACCAACTGGCGCGCCACCAGATGCCGCACCTCGCCTTCACATTGCCACACGCCATACACGGTGAGCAGCGTGCTGGCCAGCAGCGGCCGGCGCTGGGCTTCGGCGACGGCGGGCCAGACGATGATGTTGACCGAACCGGTGTCGTCTTCCAGCGTCACGAACACCACGCCCTTGGCCGTTTCGGGCCGCTGGCGGTGGGTGACGATGCCGCTGGCACGCGCCAGGCGGCCATTGGGGTAGCCGCGCAGCACGGCCGCGGGCTGCACCTGGTAGGCGTTGAGCTGCTCACGCAGCAGCGCCAGCGGGTGCTGCACCAGGCTCAGGCCGGTGGCACGGTAGTCGGCCAGCACGGTGTGCGCCGCGCTGGGCACGGCCAGCGCCACCGGCGTTTCGTGCGTGCGTGTGGCCTTGAGCAGCGGCGTGGCGCGGGTGTCGATGCCGGCCACGGCCCAGGCGGCCTGATGGCGGTGGCCGGCCAGGGACCGCAGCGCATCGGCCTGCGCCAGCAGCGCGAGCGCGTGTGCGTCCAGGCCGGCACGGCGGGCCAGGTCTTCGGTGTTGATGAAAGGCCCGCCGGCACGCCGCGCGGCGACGATGCGCTGCGCCGCTTCCAACGGCAGGCCGCCGATGCGGTTCAGGCCCAGGCGCACCGGTTGCAAGCC
>JBBQMM010000157.1:0-9144 GCA_038328935.1 Burkholderiales bacterium | reverse complement strand
ACAGTACTACGCCACGGCCCGCATCTGAGCTCGCGCGAGCTCGCGCGCGGCGGCAGCAGTTTCTTCTCCGTAAGCTCGTTCCCTAAGCTATTCCAACAGGAGGCTCTATGCTCTTGACACGCAAGTCGACCGGTGTAGGGGCGACGCCGTCGTCCCGAGGCCTGGTCGATGGCCTGGCGCGGGGTTTGTCCCGCGCCATACCCACGATGGACCGGCGCAAGTTCTTGCGCCGCTCCGGTCTGGGCTTGGGGGTGGGTATCACCGCCTCGCAGCTCACGTTGGTGCGCAAAGCCGACGCAGCCAATCCGGCGGCACCTGCCACGGCCGGCGGCGCCAAGGTCGAGGTCAAGCGCACCGTCTGCACCCACTGCTCCGTGGGTTGTGCCATCGACGCCGTGGTTGAAAACGGCGTCTGGGTGCGCCAGGAACCGGTGTTCGACTCTCCCATCAACTTGGGAGCGCACTGTGCCAAGGGTGCCGCGGTGCGCGACAACGCGCACGGTGAATACCGCCTGAAGTACCCCATGAAGCTCGTGAATGGCCAGTACGAGCGCATCACCTGGGACGTGGCGCTGACCGAGATCAGCGCCAAGATGCTGGACCTGCGCAAAGAAAGCGGGCCCGACAGCATCTTCATCGTCGGATCGTGCAAGAGCAACAACGAGCAGGGGTACCTGCTCAGAAAGTGGATGTCCTTCTGGGGCAGTAACAACTGCGATCACCAGGCACGAATATGCCACTCCACGACAGTCGCCGGTGTGGCGAATACGTGGGGATACGGTGCGATGACCAACTCGTACAACGACATGCAGAACAGCAAGGCTGCGATGTATATCGGCAGCAATGCTGCCGAAGCTCATCCGGTGTCTTTGCTGCACATGCTGCATGCCAAGGAAAAGGGTTGCAAGATGATCGTGGTGGACCCCCGGTTCACCCGCACGGCAGCCAAGGCCGACCAGTACGTGCGCATGCGCTCAGGCGCTGATATCCCGTTCCTTTACGGCGTGCTTTATCACGTCTTCAAGAACAACTGGGACGACAAGCAGTACATCAACGACCGTGTCTGGGCCATGGACAAGGTGCGTGACGAAGTGCTGGCCAAGTGGACGCCCGACAAGGTGTTCGAAGCTTCCGGCGTTGCTGAGGCCGAGTGTTATCAGGTCGCCAAGACGATGGCTGAAAACCGGCCGAGCACGCTGGTCTGGTGCGTGGGTCACACGCAGCACACCATCGGCAACGCCATGGTGCGTGCTTCGTGTCTGCTGCAACTCGCGCTGGGCAACGTGGGCAAGAGTGGCGGTGGTGCCAACATCTTCCGCGGCCATGACAACGTGCAGGGCATCACCGACGTCGGCCCCAACCCCGACTCGCTGCCCGGCTACTACGGCATCGCCGAGGGCTCGTTCAAGCACTACGCCGCTGCATGGGGCGTCGACTTCGAGTGGATGAAGAAGCAGTACGCGCCCGGCATGATGACCAAGCCCGGCCTGACCATTTCGCGCTGGTTCGATGCCGTGCTGGAAAAGCCCGAGTTCATCGATCAGGAGACCAACCTGCGTGGCATGTTCTACTGGGGCCACGCTCCGAACTCGCAGACCCGCGGCCTGGACCTGAAAAAGGCCATGGACAAGCTGGACCTGCTGGTGGTGGTGGACCCCTTCCCCTCGGCCACGGCTGCCATGGCGGCGATGCCCGGCAAGGCCGAGGACCAGAACGCCAAGCGCGCGGTGTACCTGTTGCCAGCGTGCACGCAGTTCGAGACCAGTGGCTCCGTCACTGCCTCGAACCGATCGCTGCAATGGCGCGAAAAGGTCATGGACCCCCTGTACGAATCGCGCAGCGACCACATGATCATGTACCAGCTGGCCGAAAAACTCGGTTTCGGCAAAGAGCTGGTCAAGAACTACAAGATGCAGAAGATCAAGGGTCTCGATGAACCCTTGCCCGAAGACATCCTGCGCGAGATCAATCGCTCGGTCTGGACCATCGGCTACACGGGGCAAAGCCCCGAGCGGCTGAAGGCCCACATGCGCAACATGCACGTCTTCGACGTGAACACGTTGCGCGCCAAGGGCGGCATCGACAAGGAAACCGGCTACAGCCTTGATGGCGAGTACTTCGGCTTGCCGTGGCCGTGCTGGGGCACGCCCGAGATGAAGCACCCGGGCACGCACATCCTGTACGACACCTCCAAACACGTGATGGAAGGCGGCGGCAACTTCCGCGCCAACTTCGGTGTGGAGCGTGATGGCCAGTCGCTGTTGGCGGCCGACGGTTCGCATTCGAAAGGCGCCGATCTGACCACCGGCTATCCAGAGTTCGACCACCTGCTGCTGAAGAAACTGGGTTGGTGGGGTGAACTGTCCGAGGACGAGCAGAAGAAGGCCGACGGCAAGAACTGGAAGACCGACCCCACCGGCGCCATCATCCGTGTGGCGATGAAGAACCACGGCTGCCACCCGTTCGGGAACGCCAAGGCGCGCGCCGTGGTCTGGAATTTCCCGGATCCGATTCCGCAGCACCGTGAGCCGCTGTACTCCACCCGCCCCGAACTGGTGGCCATGTATCCGACGCACGACGACCGCAAGGCCTTCTGGCGTCTGCCCACGCTTTTCAAATCGGTACAAGAGAAGAACAAGGACATCGGCCAGAAGTTCCCGATCATCCTGACCAGCGGGCGCCTGACCGAGTACGAAGGCGGTGGCGACGAGACGCGGTCGAACAGGTACCTGGCTGAGCTGCAGCAGCACATGTTCATCGAGATCAACCCGAAAGCGGCCAACGACCGCGGCATCCGAAATGGTGAAGACGTTTGGGTGACGACGCCCACGGGGGCGCGAATCAAGGTGCAGGCTCTGGTAACCGAGCGCGTGGGCGCTGACACCGCTTTCATGCCCTATCACTTTGCCGGCCGCTGGCAAGGGGAGGACATGCTGGCTTTCTACCCGAAAGGTACGGCCCCCATCATTCGTGGTGAAGCCGTCAACACAGCCACCACGTACGGCTACGACAGCGTGACGATGATGCAAGAGACCAAGACCACGGTTTGTCAGGTCGAGCGGGCAGCCTAAGGAGCAATCGCAATGGCAAGAATGAAGTTCATTTGCGACGCCGAGCGCTGCATCGAGTGCAACGGCTGTGTCACCGCCTGCAAGGCCGAGCACGACGTGCCCTGGGGCGTGAACCGCCGCAGGGTGGTGACGCTGAACGATGGTCGGGCCGGCGAGAAGAGCATCTCGGTGGCCTGCATGCATTGCTCTGACGCGCCGTGCATGGCGGTTTGTCCCGTGGACTGCTTCTACCGCACTGCCGAGGGTGTGGTGCTGCACGACAAAGACACCTGCATCGGCTGCGGCTATTGTTCCTACGCCTGCCCGTTTGGTGCGCCGCAGTTTCCGAGCAACGGCACGTTTGGCTTGCGCGGCAAGATGGACAAGTGCACTTTCTGCGCCGGCGGCCCCGAAGACAACGGTAGCTTCGCTGAAAACGAGAAGTACGGTCGCAACCGGTTGGCCGAAGGCAAGCTGCCGCTGTGCGCCGAGATGTGTTCCACCAAGGCTTTGCTGGGCGGTGATGGCGACGTGGTGGCCGACATCTTTCGCAACCGCGTTCTCACACGCGGCAAGGGCAGCGAGGTCTGGGGCTGGGGCACGGCCTATGGCAAGCCCACAGGTGGCGCGGCTCAACCGCAAGGAAAGAAATGACGCGCGCGCTGTTGACATGGGGTGTGGTCTGCGCCGGCATCTTGCTGGCAGGCTGCGGCGAGAAGCCGCAGACGGCAGGCCCGCGCAAAGGTGACGCTGCGGCTTCCCAGGGTGCCACGGCTGCATACACCGCCCCGGGCTGGAAGCAGGGTGATGCTGCCAGCTGGGAATCGCACATCAAGAAGCGCGCCGAAGGGCAAGACGAGTACACGCGCACCAACCGCAATTGATCTTGCTCCGAGGAACTGCCATGAACGGCTGCATCCAGACCCTTGTGCTTGCGGCGTCGCTGCTGCTGACCGCACCGATGGCCGCCCATGCCCAGGCGACTGCCACTGCACCTTTGCCGTCAACCCCCGCTGTTGCGGTTGAAGCCAAGGCCGGACCGCCGGCTGGTTTCGTGGCGCCGGCTGAGCCCAAAGCCGACGAAACCAACAGCGAGCGTGGCAAGTCGCAGCCAGGCAACAACGCGCCCATGTGGCGTGCCGTGCGCGACAGTGGCATCGAGCCGGGTGTGACTTCGTTGCCCGGCCTCGAGATGGGTGTCCTCGTGCAGCCTTTCATCAAATACCCGGGCTCCAATTTCGTCAGTGCGGGTGAGGCCTGGCGACAGGTGCGCAATCGCTGGATCGTTCCTTACGGTGGTGCGCTGCTGCTCATCGCGGCGGTGGCAATCGGGTTGTTTTACTGGCGTCGTGGCCCGATTGGCGGGCACGTGCCCGACACGGGGCGTCTGATAGAGCGTTTTACCTATCTGGAACGTGCTGCCCACTGGAGCGTGGCCATCAGTTTCGTGATACTGGCCGTCTCTGGCTTGGTCATCGCGTTTGGCAAGTATTTCCTGTTGCCCGTCATGGGTGCCTCGTTGTTCGGCTGGCTGACCTATGCCCTGAAGACGGTGCACAACTTCGCGGGGCCGGTTTTTGCAGTGGCACTGGTGATATTCATCATTACCTACATTCGAGACAACATCCCCAGTGGCGCAGACCTGAAATGGCTGGCCAAGGGCGGCGGTATGTTCGGCGGCGACGAAGTTCCCTCGCCGCGCTACAACGCCGGCGAAAAATTTCTCTTCTGGTCGGGTGTCATGATCCTCGGGCTGACGGTCGTCGCGTCTGGTCTGGTACTGAATCAGTTGACACCCTTCGTGGCGTACACGCGCGGCAACATGCAGGTGGCGCATCTGGTGCATGCGGTGGCATCGGTGCTGATGATGGCGCTCTTCATGGGTCATATCTATCTTGGGTCCGTGGGGATGAAGGGTGCCTACCAAGGTATGCGCACCGGTTACGTCGATGAGGGCTGGGCACAGGAGCACCATGCGCTTTGGTACGAAGACGTCAAGGCAGGCCGCATTCCCGCACAGCGAACGGCCGACACGCCGAGCGCACTGGGCGCAGCCCGACCACAGGCTTGACGATTCAATCAGCTCCCTACCCATGTCTTGCGGAGACCGTCAGATGAAGAAGACCGCTGCCACTGCCCTTTGCCTGCTGATGTTTGGTTCAGCTGCGTGGGCCAAATTGCCTGCGCTCAGTGACGAGGCCAAAGCCAAGGCGGCCGAAGCCGCTGCCAAGACAGCGCACGCTGGCAAGGTGGACGGCTACAAATTGTGCAAGAGCATGGACCAGGTGGCAGCCACCTACTTCGGGCAAGCCCAGAAAGCGGGCAAGGCCGTGCCGGCTGCAGCGCAGACGGCGGCCTGCGCTGACCCCGGCGTGTTTGTGTACGCGCCGCCGGCTGCTGCTCCTGCGCCTGCTGCGGGGTCGACGCTGAGCACGGCGCCCGCTGCTGCAACAGCTGCTGCTGTGGCGCCCAAGAAGTAACCCATCAGGACAGCCGTGTTCTCGAACGCGGACGATCAAGTCCATTTGCTGACCAGCATGAATTCACCCGGATGGGTGGTGGGTGCACCGCGTTTGACGCAGGCGCACTGCGATTTGCTGCGCGAGATCCAGATCCTGGACGAATACGGCGACCGGCGCACCATCCACATTCCGGCCGAAAGGCCGCTCACCGTTTTCGTCGACAAGCGCGAGCTCGTCACCCTGATGACGCTCGGTCAGATGCCCGAACTGTTGGTGCTGGGCTACTTGCGCAACCAGCGCCTGGTGGCTGATGTGACCGAGGTCGACTCGATAACGGTGGACTGGGACGTGGGCGCTGCGGCCGTGCGCACGCACCGTGGCATTCAGGACCTGGCGACCAAGACCGAACACCGGGTGGTTACCACGGGTTGTGGCCAGGGCACGGTTTTCGGCGACATGATGACGCAGCTGGACAGAGTGAGCCTGCCCAGCGCCCAGCTGGCCCGCATCCGCCAGAGCACCCTGCACCGCATGCTCGAAACGATGCGCCAGCAAGACAGCATCCACCGCAAGGCCGGTTCGGTGCACGGCTGCGCTTTGTTTCGCATCGACGGCCACGTCTGCGAGATGGAGATGTTCGTCGAGGACGTGGGCCGGCACAACGCGATCGACACCATCGCCGGCTGGATGTCCATGCGCGGCGTGGGCGGCGCGGACAAGGCCTTCTACACCACGGGTCGGCTGACCAGCGAAATGGTCATGAAGGCGGCCACTTTGGGCGTGCCCATCGTCGTCTCGCGCAATGGCGTCACGGCCATGGGGCATGAGCTGGCCTCCAGACTGGGCATGACGCTGTTTGGTCGTGCGGCCAACCGGCATTTCTTGTGCTACTGCGGAGCCGAACGCTTCGACAGTGAACCCGAGGCCCATCGGGCGCCAGTGCGCGTGGTGGCCGGCTGAGAGTTTGTGAAGCCGCTTTCCGGCCGCTCGACCTCTCGACTTCTCGACCGCTGAACCTCTCGACCGCTCAAACGCTCAACCGCTCAACCGCTCAACCGCTCAACCGCTCAACCGCTCGAACCGCTCGAACCGCTCGAACCGCTCGAACCGCTCAACCGCCTTAGATCAGGCCGTCGAACAGCCAGACGTCAACCGGGTCGCCCGCAGCCACCGAGCCCTGTTCGTGCCCCAGCACCACGAGCGCGTTGGCTTGGCTCATGCTGCGCAGGATTCCGGCACCCTGGGCGCCCGTGAGGGTGACTTGCCACGTGCCGTCTGCGGCCTGGGTAACGCGAGCGCGCTGGAACTCGGTGCGCCCTGGTCGCTTGCGAATGGCACTGCTGCTGAGGGCCCGCAGCACGGGCATCGGCTCGGGCGCCGCACCTGCCAGCACCCTCAGCGCAGGTTGGGCCAATGCATAGAACGTCACCAGTGCCGCGACCGGATTGCCCGGCAGCGCAAACAGCATCGCCCGCTTGCCGTCGCTGCCCAGCACAGGCCCGAACGCGAACGGCCGGCCTGGCCGCATCGCCACTTTCCAGAACGCGACCTCGCCCATCTTTTGCAACATCTGGCGCGTGTAGTCGGCGTCGCCCATGCTCACACCGCCGCTCGTCACGACGGCGTCGCATCGGGCCACGGCGCTGGCCATCGCCGCGGTGAGCGCAGCTTCGTTGTCGGCTACCAAACCGAGGTCCAGAATCTCCACGCCCAGACGCGTCAGCGCGCCCAACAACGAATAGCGGTTGCTGTCGTAGATGCAACCAGGTGGCAGAGCATCCCCTGGCGATCGCAATTCGTCGCCGGTTGAGAACAGTGCGACACGCAACCGGCGCCGTACCGTGAGCGTGGCATGCCCCAGAGACGCTGCGAGACCCAGGTCGGCGGGGCGCAGCTGGCGACCGGCGCTTAACGCAGCAGAACCCAGCGCCAGGTCCTCACCCGCGCGGCGGCGGTTATCGCCGGTTTTCAGCAGTCCGGGGTGGATCCGCACCTCGCCAGCCTGCACGTCGCACAGTTCGATGGGGACCACGGTGTCGAGGCCCGGCGGCATCACGGCGCCGGTCATGATGCGGATGCAGCCGCCGCTGGGCACCGGCTGCAGATAAGGCGCGCCGGCGAAAACGGTGGCCGGCTCGGCCCGCAACAGCGTGTCGGCACCCTGGATCAGGTCTGCACCGCGCAGTGCGTAGCCGTCCATCGCCGAGTTGTCGTGCGCCGGCACGGCGATCGGCGAAATTAGCGCCGCGTGCAACACGCGGCCCAGCGCCTGCGCCACAGGCACGACTTCGGTTTCCGTGATCGGCACCAGTGCGGCTGCGATCGCAGCCTGGGCCTGCACCAGCGGCAGTTCGTCGCCACTGGCCAGCGGCGAAGGCCCTGGCTGGATCTGCGTCACCGAGGTCATTCAGCGTGTCATTCAGCGTGTCGCCGGGTGCGCCAGATCGCGCACCAGCGTCGGCCCGGCGTGGGCTTCGACTTGCTGCGCCAGCGACCTGAACCAGCCGCTGGCGGCGCCGATTTCAAGCACCACGAACATCGGACCGACCAGCAGGCCGACCAGATCGTCGGTGAATGCAGGTTTGCGTCCCTCGTAGTAATGGCCGACAAACTGGATGGCCCAACCCACGACAAAGAAGCCCAGGCCCCAGGCCAGCCAGCTTGCCACCGTGCCACCGCTGACCTGGTGCGCAAGCGCCGCCAGAAGAGCCACGCCCGCTGTGGTGGCCGCGCCGATGCCCAGGTGACCTCGCGTCAGGTACCAGGCGCCGACCAGGGCCAGCACCAACCAGGCGAGCGTCAGGAACCAGCCGCCGATGACGAACTGGGCGCGATCAAGCAACACGCAGACTGCAAACACGATCATCGGCACGCCTACCAAATGGGTGGCGATGTTGCGCTTGTCGCGGTGGTAGTCGGCGTACTGTTGCAGCAGCGCCAGGGCAGGGCGAAACGGGCTGGCCATGAGACACCTCGTTCTTGCAAGGGAATGAAGGGTAACCGCTGTCGGCCGTCGCTGCATCGGCGAGCGCGTTGACCGCCCTTGCCGTTCTCTAGAATTGCCTGTCAGGCCACGCATGGCGCCAGGTTCTGACTTGGTTTCCGCGCACTTCCGCCAACCCGCACTTTGCACACCCCAGGGCCCCTCCATGAGCTTGCTTGCCGACTGGCAGATCGTCGACTACGTGCGCAAGTACCGCATGATCGAACCCTTCGAACCCGCCCAGGTGCGCCAGGCGCCTGACGGCCGCAAGCTGGTGAGTTATGGCACCAGCAGCTACGGCTACGACATCCGCTGCGCGCCCGAGTTCAAAGTCTTCACCAACATCTACAGCACCGTGGTGGATCCCAAGGCTTTCGACCCGAAGAGCTTTGTCGACATCGAAAGCGATGTCTGCATCATTCCACCCAACAGCTTTGCCTTGGCGCGCACGGTGGAGTACTTCCGCATTCCGCGCAACCTGCTCACCATCTGCCTGGGCAAAAGCACGTACGCTCGCTGCGGCATCATCGTCAACGTGACGCCTTTCGAGCCCGAGTGGGAAGGTTACGTGACGCTGGAGTTCAGCAACACGACACCACTGCCAGCCAAGATCTATGCAGGCGAGGGTTGTGCCCAGGTGCTGTTCTTC
>JBBQMM010000156.1:0-9152 GCA_038328935.1 Burkholderiales bacterium | reverse complement strand
ATGGCAGCGGACATCAGCGAGCGCGTGACTGCAGCGAAGCGCCCGCTGCAGTCACTGAGAGCTGAGCTTGCTGCGCGAGAAACCGCTCTGAAAGAGGCTCAGGACGCCGCCAAGCCCCCCAAAGAAAGCCTTCCACCGAGTGCCTTGCTCGGTTCCGCGCTCGACGCCGTGCAAGCCGCGCGCTCGGCCGTGCTGGCGCAGGCGGCTGCGGCCAGGGGTGTGCACGATGTGGAAACCGTGGTCAGCCTGCTGAGGGCGCAGTTGCAAAACATGGCGGCTGACCAGCTGGCCGTCAAGCAACAGGCGCTGGGGCAGCTGGAGCAATGGGCCACCAGCGTGAAATCCCCGATTCGTGTTCCCGAGGCTGAAAGTCATTCAGCGCTTCAAACACTGGACCGCGTCGAAGCCTTCCTGAGCTACAGCCGTGTGGATGCCATCAACCGTGGCAGCCCTGGCGGCGCCCAGCAAGCCAGCGACGCGCTCGACGCATTGATGGCGCGCCGCGAACGCATGGCCTACCTGCGCCCTGCCAGCACCTATTTGCGCTCGGCCCTGGCCACTACGGGTCAACAAAGCGACCCGGGGCTGGAGTGGCAAAACCTGCTCTACGCAAAGTTCAGGCGCCTGATACCGGAACGCGACCCCAGCATCCAGCGCGAGCGCGCGGTGCGCGCCGACCTCGACAAGTCCTTCTGGCAAAACGTGAACAAGGTCAGCGTCAGCGCTGGCGGCAGCTCCAACTTCGCCATCGCCAAGGACGACGTGGGCAACTGGTACGTCAAAGCCATGGGCGCTGACCCGGAGGCCATGATCAAGGCCGCCAAGGGCCTGGCCCTGTTCAACCTGGGCGGCAGGGTGGACAGCAACTTCCTGCGCATGGACGAGCTGCGCGGCATGAAGGATCGCAGCCCTTCCCAAGAAACCGAACTGCAGAGCCTGCAAGAAGGCCGCAACGGCGCCGCAGCCGGCGCTTACGGCAGCACGCTGAAGGTTTTTGCAACCAATCACAGCCAGGCGGTACAGGGCCTGCTGACCGAACTGGACACCCAGCTCAAAGCCAACAACCTGGGCCAGCGATTGGGCCAGCGATGGGACAGCCGCTACGACCCCAGCGCCGGCAAGCGGGCTCAGCTGCCGAACCTTGACATGACGACCGCTGGCGAGCTGGCCGCCCTGCACGGCCAGGCCCTCAGTGCCACCGCTGACGGCTTGCTCGCCACGGCCATCAGCCCGCCTGGCAGCACCGCTTCAGACTTCCTGCTGAAATCGCTCGGCCTGCTGGTGCAACAACGCAACCGGTTGGGCGGCATGGTGGCCGAATTGGCCGGCCTGACGGGCACCGAACTGGCCAATGCGCAGAGCAAGAAAGCGGCGCTGGAAATTGCCACCCAAGCGCTGGCCGATGCGCAGACCGAGCGTGAGAAGCCTGCCGGCGAGTTGAAAGCGCTGCAGGAGCAGGTAGGCAGCGCCAGCAAGGAAGAGAAAGACCGCCTTTCGCCCAGCCTGGCAGCCAAGCAGGCCCAGGTCAACGCCGCTGGCGACCTCATCGCCATCCGCCATCAGGTCTGGAAAACTGCGGTGGACGCATCCGTCGTTGCCGCCTCCGCCTTGGCCGCAGCCCAGGATCGCCAGAAGCAGGCGCTGGCTGATGTGGACGAGGTCTGGCTGAAGAACATCAAGGCCCTGGCCGCGCGCCAGCTGCGCGCGGTCGAAGAATTGGAAACCGCCGCCCGCGTGGTGTCACAAGGCGTGCAGGGCAAAACCAGCAAGCCCTGAGCCGTGAGGGCCCCCGGCCGCTGCCCGAATCAGCGCTCCACTTGCCGAACTCGGGCTTAAGCCAGCTGCGCAAACCGTCTGGAGATGGCTTCGGTTCCGGCACGATGTCGGCGCCGAGCTCGACGTGAGCCGGCGTGGCCTTGCCGACACGCTGTCGGCGCCCAGCCCGGCCTACCCCGGCGTGGCCTGCCGGCATGGGCCCTGGCCGGCCCTGGCAGCAGTCTTCAAAAACTGCGCGGCAGGCCCAGCACATGCTCGGCGATGTAGCTCAGGATCAGGTTGGTCGAGATCGGCGCCACCTGGTACAGCCGCGTCTCGCGGAACTTGCGCTCGACGTCGTATTCGCAGGCAAAGCCGAAGCCGCCGTGGAACTGGATGGCGGCGTTGGCGGCCTCCCAGCTGGCCTTGGCGGCCAGGTACTTGGCCATGTTGGCCTGTGCGCCGCAAGGCTGATGCGCGTCGAACAGGCGGCAGGCTTGCCAGCGCATCAAGTCGGCCGCTTCGACCTCGATGTGCGCTTGGGCAATCGGAAACTGCACGCCCTGGTTCTGCCCGATCGGGCGGCCGAAGACCACGCGCTCCTTGACGTAGGCGCTGACCTTGTCGATGAACCAGCGGCCGTCGCCGATGCATTCGGCGGCGATCAGCGTGCGTTCGGCGTTCAGCCCGTCCAGGATGTACTTGAAGCCCTGGCCTTCGGTGCCGATCAGGTTCTCGGCCGGAATTTCCAGGTTCTCGAAGAACAGCTCGTTCGTCTCGTGGTTCACCATGTTGGCAATCGGGCGCACCGTCATGCCCTGGCCGATGGCGCCGCGCAAGTCCACCAGAAAGATCGACAGCCCCTCGCTCTTTTTCGCCACCTCGGATAGTGGCGTGGTGCGCGCCAGCAGGATCATCAGGTCGGAGTGCTGGATGCGCGAGATCCACACCTTCTGCCCGTTGACGACGTAGCGGTCGCCGCGCCGCACCGCGGTGGTCTTGATCTTGGTGGTGTCGGTGCCCGTGGTGGGCTCGGTGACACCCATGCTCTGCAGCCGCAGTTCACCGCGCGCAATGGGCGGCAGCCAGCGCTGCTTCTGTTCGGCCGAGCCATGGCGCAGCAGCGTGCCCATGTTGTACATCTGGCCGTGGCAGGCGCCGGCGTTGCCGCCGCTGCGGTTGATCTCTTCCATGATCACGCTGGCCTCGGCCAGGCCCAGGCCCGAGCCGCCGTAGTCTTGCGGTATCAGCGCCGCCAGCCATCCGGCCTTCGTCAGCGCGCTGACAAAGGCTTCGGGGTAAGCGCGCTGCGCATCGATGCCGCGGTGGTACTCAGCGGCAAAGCCGGCGCACAGCGCGCGCACGCCATCGCGGATGTCGGGGTAGCTTGTTTCTTGCATGAGACCCGTTTCAGGTGGGTAAGCCAGCGGCTGCGCACGGTGCTTGGCGGCGGCTCCGGCGCCGAGTTGCACGCGGCAGACGGCAGACGGTACACGGCAGACGGCAGGCAGACGGCAGACGGCAGACGTGAATCAGTCTATGGTTGCTGGCAACCCAAGCTGCCGCGGGATTACGCGCAAGCTTCAGCGCGGCCCGCAGGCCCATCCGTCCAGCGTCCGCAACCGGGTTGCGGTCTTGCCTTGCCACCCACCCCCCGCCGCCATGACACCCCAACAGCTGCTGACTCACATCGACAACGGAACACCCTGGCCCGCAGAGGCAGGGGGCCTTTACACCGACGTGCCAGCGGCCTACCAGACCGCCTTGCAGGTGCGTGACTTGCGCGCGGCTCGCGGCGAACGGCCGGTGGGCTACAAGATCGGCTTTACCAACCGCAGCATCTGGCCGCGCTACAACGTGTTTGCGCCCATCTGGGGCACGGTGTGGGACACCACGCTGGCCCATGCGCCACAAGGCCGGGGCCAGGTGGATCTGGCCTACACCTGCCAGCCGCGCATCGAACCCGAGCTGGTGTTTGTCTTCAAGGCCTCGCCACCCGCCAACTGCAGCCTGCAACAACTGTTCAACAGCCTGGACGGGTTGGCTCCGGGCTTCGAGATCGTGCAATGCCATCTGCCCGGCTGGAAGTTCCTGGCGGCGCAGACGGTGGCCGACAGCGGCCTGCACGCGCGGCTGCTGGTGGGGCCCATTCAGGCCGTGCGTGACGTGGCCGCCGATGCCGAGATCCTGCACGCCCTGCTGGCGGGCACGCGAGCACAGCTGCTGCGTGGCGACGAACCCGTGGACGAAGGCAGCGGCGCCCAGGTGCTGGACAGCCCGCTGCAGGCGCTGCTGCACTTCGTGAACACGCTGCGCGGCTGCCCCGGCGCGCCCGACATCGCCGCGGGTGACGTCGTCACCACCGGCACCTGGACCGATGCCTGGCCGGCGCAGGCCGGGCAGGTCTGGACGGCCCGCTTTTCAGCGGTGCTGCCGCCGCTGACGGTGGCCTTTGTGTGACCGCCCGCCGCCGAATTCGACGTCGCTGAGCGGGCCTGCAACGGCGGCCCGCGTCACCCTGGCAGACCCCATTGCCCGCAGAAGTTGAGAAACTGGAGCCCACCATGATCTTCCGCCAGCTGTTCGAACCGCTGTCCAGCACCTACACCTACTTGCTGGGATGCGCCACCACCGGGCAGGCGTTGCTGATCGACCCGGTGGTCAACAGCGTGGACCGCGACCTCGCGCTGCTGCAGCAACTGGGTTTGACCCTCGTGTGCACGCTCGACACGCACATCCACGCCGACCACATCACCGGCGCACTGCATCTGAAGCAGCGCACCGGCTGCCAGGTGGCAGCACCCGCCATGGAGCGCCTGCCCTGCACCGATCTGGGCGTCGTGGAAGGCACCCCCGTGCGCATCGGCAGCCTGGAACTGCAGCCGCTGCACACGCCCGGCCACACCGACGGCCACTTTGCCTACCTGCTGGGTGAACGTGTGTTCACCGGCGACGCGCTGCTGATCGACGGCTGCGGCCGCACCGACTTTCAAAACGGCAGCGCCGCCGACCTGTACCGCAGCGTGAACGACAAGCTCTTCACGCTGCCCGACGAACAGCTGGTGTACCCGGGGCACGACTATCAAGACCGCCGCGTCTCGTCCATCGGCCAGGAAAAGGCGCGCAACCCGCGCCTGGGCCGCGGCCAGACGCTGGCCGCGTTCGAGGCTCTGATGGCCGAACTGAAGCTGCCCTACCCGAAGTTCATCGACCACGCCGTGCCCGGCAACCGGCTGTGCGGCGTGTGCCCTGACGACCTGCCGCAGCAGCTGCAGGCCTACTGCCAGCGCATGACGGAAAGCCCGCAGGGCTGATTCACGGCAGGCGAGCGGCAGGCCGGCGGCAGGCGAACGGCAGGCGAACGGCAGGGGACCGTCAGAGGACCGGCAGACGACCGGCGGGAATGGCCGCGCGGGCCGAGGCCGCACCGGACGCTGCGCAATGGACCCGCGCATCGGGCGGGCCGTTTGGGGCCGCTTGGGGCCGTTTCGGGCCGCTGGGGTGGCGGTCGGTCAGCCCAAGCCGTCGGTGTAGAGTGCCCGGGTGTCCTTTTCACACCTCCCCTGAGCCCCGCATGCAACCAGAGTTACCGCGTACGAGCCTGAATGGATCGGCGCTCGTCGGGTTGCTGGCCCAGTTGGCCCTGGTCGACCGTCCCTTGGCCACCCCGTCCTTCGTCGCAGGGCTGGGGCACTGGCTGAGCTGGAAAGAAGCGATACCGCTGTCGTCGGCACTGCAGGCCCCGCTGGGTGCCGGCCGGCACGCCGCGCAGGCGGGCGGGCCGCGGCAGGCCGCCACCACCACCAGCGCGGTGGTGCATGACTTCGCACAGCTGCGCGACGCCCTGGCCCGCGCCATCGCCGACGAAGCCACCACTGCGCGCGAAGACGGCGCCAGCTTCGTGCCTTTTCGGCGCCGCTATTTCGGCCTGCAGCAGTCCATGCAGGCGGTCATCGGCCCCCTGCGCGTGCAGGCGCGGGCCGCGGTGGCGCGGCTGGCGCCGTCGATGAACCGCCTGGCTGCGCTGGACGCGGTGATGGCCGATGCGCTGGCCGCGCATGAACAGGCGCTGCTGGCGCTGATGCCGGTGCTGCTGGAAAAGCACTTCACGCGGCTGCGCCAGGTGCCGCAGCCCGCAGCGCCGGGCACGCCCTGGCTCGAAGTCTTTCGCGCCGACATGCAGCGCCTGCTGCTGGCCGAACTGGAGCTGCGATTGCAGCCGGTCCTGGGTCTGCTCGATACCCTGCTCGACACACCGCTCGACACACCGCTCAACACCCGGCAAGCAGCGCAACCCGCACCGCACCAGACTTCATGAACAAGCATCTCTTTCGGGCCGCAGGCAGCTTCGGCCTGCTGGCCATTGCGTGGGTGGCCGCGGGCTACTTGCGCGGCAGCCCCGTGGCGCTGGCCATGACGCTGCTGATCGGCGCCTTCTACGTGATGGGCGCGCTGGAACTGCAGCGCTTTGCCCAGGCCACGGCCGGCCTGAACCAGGCGCTGCGCCAGCTGACCGCCGCGCCAGCCGACCAGGGTGCGCTGGGCAGCTGGCTGGCCAGCGTGCCGGCGCCGCTGCGCCACGCCGTGCGGCTGCGTGTGGACGGCGAACGGGCGGGCCTGCCCGGCCCTGCGCTGGCGCCCTACCTGGCCGGCCTGCTGGTGCTGCTGGGCATGCTGGGCACCTTCGTGGGCATGGTGGTGACGTTGCAGGGCACGGGCTTGGCGCTGGAAAGCGCGGTGGACGTGCAGAGCATGCGCGACTCACTGGCTGCGCCGGTGCGCGGCCTGGGCCTGGCCTTCGGCACCTCGGTGGCCGGCGTCGCCGGTTCGGCCATGCTGGGCCTGATGTCGGCACTGTGCCGGCGTGACCGGCAACAGGCCGGGCAGCTGCTCGACACCCACACCGCCACCACGCTGCAGCCCTTCGCGCGCGCGCAGCGGCTGCAGCAGCAGCGCGCGGTCGAACAGGCCGCCGCCGCGCAACTGCGCCAGAACCAGGCCGACGAAGCGCAAAAACGGCAGCAGCAACGGCACGACGAGGCCCTGCGCGCGCAGCTGCAGCAGCACCATGAAGCGCTGCAGGCGCACCAGCTGCTGGCCGCCACACTGAAAGGCGCCGATGCGCAGCGCGAAGCAGCGGCACAGCTGCTGCAGCAGCGGCTCGACGAAAGCCTGAAGCTGCAGCAACAGCAGGCACCGCAACTGTCGCTGATGGTGGACCGCGTGCAAGGCCTGATGGCACAGCTGGACCAGCAGTCGCGACGGCAAGCCGAACAACTGCTGGCCAGCCAGCAACACTTCCTGGGCCAGGCCCGGCAGGCCTACGGTTCGCTCGCCACATCGGTGGACCAGACGCTGCAGCGCAGCCTGAGCGAAAGCGCACGCCTGGCCGCCAGCACCATCCAGGGCGCGGTGCAAGACACGATGCAGGGCATCACGCGCGAAACCGCGGCACTGCAGGCGCAGGTGGCCGGCACCGTTCAGCACCAGCTGCACGAATTTGCGCAGCGCTTCGCGGCACAGTCCACCGCCTGGGTGGACGCCGTGGGCGCGCAGGTGCAGGCGCAGTCGGGCGCGCTGCTGCAAGCGCTGGAGCAGGCGCTCGCCAGCCAGCACGCGCAGCACAGCGCGAGCGACGAGCTGCGGCTGGCCGCCTGGAGTGGCACGCTGGCGGCCATGGCGCTGCAGCTGGAGCACACCATCGAGCACACCACCCAGCGTGTCACCCAGCGCGCCACCAATCAGGTCGAGGCCCAGGCACGCAGCACCATTGCCGAGGTAGCACGGCTGGTGCAGACCGCCACCGAGGCGCCGCGCCAGGCGGCGCTGGTGATGACCGACGTGGTCACCCAGCTGCGCGACAAGCTCTCTGAAAGCCTGGTGCGCGACAACGCCATGCTCGAAGAGCGCAGCCGCATCATGGCCACGCTGACCACGCTGCTCGGCGCAGTGCAGCACCAGTCCACCGAGCACAAGGCCGCCATCGACCAGATGGTGGCCTCCACCGCCAGCTGGTTGCAGCAGGCCGGGGCGCGCCACACCGAGCGCGTGGACGCCGAATCGGCGCGCCTGCAAACCGTGTCGGCGCAGCTCACCAGCAGCGCCGTTGAAGTGGCGAGCCTGGGCGAGGCCTTCGGCACCGCGGTGGACCTGTACAGCCAGTCCAATGGCCAGCTGGTGGCGCACCTGCAGCGGCTGGAAGCGGCACTGACCCAGAGCAGCACGCGCAGCGACGAGCAGCTGGCCTATTACGTGGCGCAGGCGCGCGAGGTGATCGACCTCAGCCTGCTGTCGCAAAAGCAAGTCGTCGACGAGTTGCAGCGCCTGGCCAGCCGACAGCCCGCCGCGGCCCACGCCTTGGCCGACGCCGGGAAGAGCGACGAGACAGGCGTCGAGGCAAGCGCCGTGACAGGCGCAGCGACAAGCGTCGTGAAACGCCCCGTGAAGAGCGCAGCCTGAGCATGAACGGCCTGGAAGAACTGGACGCCGGCGCCGACCCCGGCACGCCCGTGTGGGCCGTCTTCGGCGACCTGATGGCCGGGCTGCTGGGTGCCTTCGTGCTGATACTGGCCTGCGCGCTGGGCATGCAGCTCGACCTGGCGACGCGCCTGCAAGACGAGGTGAAAAAACGCGAGGCCGAAGAACAGCGGCGCCAGGCGCTGGAACAGGCGCTGGCCATACCGCTGGCCGAGGGCCGCGTGACGCTGAACAACGGCCGCATCGGCATCCGCAGCAGCTTGCTGTTCGGTGTCAACTCGGCGCAGCTGCAGCCCGAAGGCCGCGCGCTGCTGAAGAGCCTGGCCGCCACGCTGGCCGCCTACATGAGCGCACGCGACGAGATGCTGATGGTGAGCGGCTTCACCGACAACCAGCAGGTGCTGCAGAACAACCAGCAGTTTGCCGACAACTGGGAGCTGTCTGCGCAGCGCGCGCTGACGGTGACACGCACCTTGGTGGACAACGGCGTGGCTTCATCGGCGGTGTTTGCCGCCGGCTTCGGCGCCGAGCAGCCGGTGGCGTCGAATGCCGATGCCGAAGGCCGCGCCAGGAACCGACGTGTCGAGATCACGCCGACGCCGCGGGTGGTGCTGCGCAAGACCGGCGGCGCATGACAGCAACGTCCACACCTGCGCTTGCGCCCGTGTCTGCGCCCGTGACTTTGCCCGGGACTGCGCCCGTGCTCGCGCCTGAGATTGAGATTGAGATTGCGATTGCGATTGCGATTGAGACTGCGACTGAGCCTGAGCCTGAGCCTGCGTCCGCATCTACCTCTACCTCTGCGTCTGCGTCTGCGCCCGCATCTGCCTCTGCCTCTGCATCTTCGCCTGTACTTGTACCTCTCGCTGCCGACCAGACCCGGCCCGACACAGCGCAGGCCCTGGCGGCGCTGCGGGCGC
>JBBQMM010000155.1:0-9201 GCA_038328935.1 Burkholderiales bacterium | reverse complement strand
TCAGCAGGCCCGGTTGTCGCTGTTTGCAACGCCGCGCGAAGCCGCGCTTTTTCGCTCGCTGGCGCCGGAGAGTGCGGCGCGTGTGGAAGTGCTGGGCAATGGCGTGGACACCACCTATTTCGAGGCATTGGCTGATCGCCTGTCACCTTACGCTACGGGCGAATTGCCCATCGTTTTTGTAGGCACCATGGATTACCACCCCAACGTAGACGCCGTATGCTGGTTTGCCGACAGGATCTTGCCCCTGCTTCGCCAGCGTTGGCCGCAGGCGCACTTCCACATCGTCGGGCGCAACCCCACGGCGGCTGTGCGCGCGCTGGCGGGTGTGGATGTCACCGTGGCTGGCGCGGTGCCCGATGTGCGGCCCTGGCTGCAGCATGCGGCAGCCGTGGTGGCCCCGCTGCGCGTGGTGCGCGGCATCATCAACAAGGCGCTGGAAGCCATGGCCATGAGCCGCCCGGTGGTCACCACCGCAGAGTGTGCGGAGTCGTTGCAGGCCGGCGACGGTCAGCACCTGCTGGTGGCCGCTGACGAGGCCGGTTTTGTGTCGCAGCTCGAACGTTTGTTTTCCGACCGCAGCCGCGCTGAAGAACTGGGTCAGGCGGCGCGGCGTTTTGTGTGTTCCACCTACAGCTGGGCCGAGCGCATGGCGCGGCTCGACCGGTACTTGGCGCAAGCAGCAGGGGTCAGAGCATGAGTGCGGTTATCTCCACGGGCGCACGTCCGTCCCAAACGGCGCTGCGCCTGCTGCCCGGTGTGCTGGTCATCGCGTGCCTGCTGCTGCTCTTCCGCGACACGGTGGCTGAGATGTTGTCCGCCTATGAACGGTCGGAAACCTTTGCTCATGCCTACCTGGTGCCACCGATCTCGCTGTGGCTGATCTGGCGTCAGCGCTTTGCGCTGGCGCATCTGCCGCTGCGGCCCCAGCCCTGGATCCTGTTCGGCATCGCCGCAGCCTGCTTCCTGTGGCTGGTGGGTGAACTGGCGGTGGTCAATGCCGCCACCCAGTTTGCGCTGGTCAGCCTGATCATCTTGACGGTGCCCGCCATTTACGGCTTCGCGGTGACACGCGTCTTGCTGTTCCCGTTGCTGTTCCTTTATTTTTCGGTTCCCATCGGCTTGTTTCTGGTGCCCTTGATGATGGAGCACACGGCCGACTTCACGGTCATGGCGCTGCAAGTCTCGGGCATCCCGGTCTATCGCGAAGGCCTGCAGTTCGTCATTCCGTCGGGCAACTGGTCGGTGGTCGAGGCCTGCAGCGGTGTGCGCTACCTGATTGCCTCGTTCATGGTCGGCACCTTGTTCGCGTACCTGAACTACGCCTCCTGGAAGCGGCGCCTGTTGTTCGTGGCCGTGTCGATCGCCGTACCCGTCGTGGCCAACTGGCTGCGCGCCTACATGATCGTGATGTTGGGGCACCTGTCGGGCAACCGTCTGGCCGTCGGCGTTGATCACCTGATCTATGGCTGGGTCTTCTTCGGACTGGTCATCGGCGTCATGTTCATGATCGGCGCAAAGTGGTCACAGCCGAATGACCCGCCCGATGCTGCGTCCTCCGCGGCCGCGGCTTGGGGCTCATCGGGCGTATCCAGTCCGTTCGGCCCGCTGTGGGCTTCGGCCGCTGCAACAGTGGCGCTGCTGGTTGGCGTGCATGGCGTCTTGTGGGCCCTGGAGCGTCCACGCACAGACCCTCTGTTGGCGTTGAAGTTGCCCGCCCAGTTGGGTAACGACTGGGTCCAGGGGCCTCAGACCATCACGGATTGGGTGCCTGCCTTTGGCGGCGCCAGGAGTACCGACAGCCGGGTGTATGTTGCACAGCCGACAGGCACCGCAGAGTCACAAACGGTCGGCATATGGTCGGGCCACTACCGTGAACAGGGTCGCCTGAACAAGCTGGTGACGTCAAGCAACAGCCTGTCGAGGGTCGAAGAAAGCCAATGGTCCCAGGTCACTTCGGGCACTCAGCGCATCGCGGTTGCAGGACAGGAACTGGCTTTCAGAAAGACGCTGATGCGGGGCCCCGGCGCGCCAGGCAGTCCGTCAGCACAGCGTTTGCTGGTCTGGCATACCTATTGGCTGGGAGGCGATACCTACACAGCCAGCGATGTGCGGGCCAAGTTGTTGCTGGCACTGCACCGGCTGAGCGGCCGCACCGACGACTCCGCGGTCTTGATCTTTTACGCGCCGGCTGGCAACACCGCCAGGGGACTGGAAGAGGCCGAGGGCGCGCTGCGACGTCTGGTGGGGGCACACCTGGGCACGGTCACGGCGCCACTGAAGGCGCTGGAAGCCGGCGGCAGCAGCCGTTGACGGTGTCGTGATTGATTGACTTTTGATCTGAAGAGGAAAAGATGAAGACCCTTGCTGTCATCGGACTGGGATACGTGGGGCTGCCGCTGGTGGTTGAGTTCGGCAAGCAGATGAAGACCATCGGCTTTGATATTGCCAAGAGCAAGGTGCAAGCCTGCCAGCGCGGCACCGATCCCTCGCGCGAGCTGACCGATGCCGAGGTGCAGGCCGCCACGCATGCGGTCTACACCGATGACCCACGGATGCTGGCCGAGGCTGATGTCATCATCGTGGCCGTACCCACGCCCGTGGACGATGCGCACATTCCCGACTTCCGGCCACTGGTGGGCTCGTCCACCAGCGTGGGCCGTCACATGAAGAAGGGCGCCATCGTGGTCTATGAGTCCACGGTCTACCCGGGTGCAACCGAAGAGGTGTGCATCCCGGTGCTCGAGCGCGAATCGGGCATGAAGTGGAAGCAGGATTTCTTTGTCGGCTACAGCCCCGAGCGCATCAACCCGGGTGACAAGGAACACACGCTCACCAAGATACTCAAGATCGTCAGCGGTGACACGCCCGAGACGCTGGCCAGGGTGGCCGAGGTGTATGAGCTCATCATCAAACCCGGCGTGCACCGGGCCAGCAGCATCAAGGCGGCCGAGGCCGCCAAGGTCATCGAGAACACGCAGCGCGACCTGAACATCGCGTTGATGAACGAACTGGCGATCATCTTCCACAAGCTGGGCATCGACACCAGCGAGGTGCTGGAAGCCGCGGGCACGAAGTGGAACTTCCTGAAGTTCAAGCCCGGTCTGGTGGGTGGCCATTGCATCGGCGTGGACCCGTACTACCTGACCCACAAGGCCGAGATGCTGGGCTACCACCCGCAGGTCATCCTGGCGGGCCGGCGCATCAACGACGGCATGGGCAAATTCGTTGCCGAGCAGACCATCAAGCACATGATCGCGTCTGGCAGCCCCATCAAGGGCGCCCGGGTGAATGTGCTGGGCCTGACCTTCAAGGAGAACTGCGGTGACCTGCGCAACAGCAAGGTGATCGACATCATCCATGAATTGCAGAGCTACGGCATCGAGGTCATCGTCACCGACCCGCAGGCCGAAGCCGAAGAGGCCGAGCACGAGTACGGCGTGAAGCTGCACAGCTGGTCCGACCTGCCCAAGGCCGATGCGATCGTTGCCGCCGTGGCGCACAACGAATACCTGGCGCTGCAGCCCAGCGACGTCGCTGCCAAGCTGGTGGCCGGCGGCCCCTTCATGGACGTGAAGGCGCTCTTCGACGCCCGGGCGCTGCGGGCTGCGGGCTTCACCGTCTGGCGTCTGTAGCCTGGGCCTCAGGCGCCGCTGCTGTTGATGCGCAACCCCCCGTGAGCGCTGCCCCGGACTCCAGGCCACTGGTGTTGCATGTGGTCCATCGCTTCGATACCGGAGGCCTTGAAAACGGTGTCGTCAATCTCATCAACCACATGCCGCCGCAAGCCTACCGCCATGCTGTCATGGCGCTGACCGAGGTCACCGACTTCAGACGCCGGGTCTTTGCCAGCGATGTGCGTTTCATGGCGCTCCACAAAGGGCCGGGTCAGGGCTTTCGTCTCTATCCAAGGGTGTGGCGCATGGTTCGCGAAATGCGCCCTGCCGTGGTGCACACGCGCAACCTGGGGCCGCTGGAAATGCAGGTGGCGGTGGCGGCCGCCTGCGGCGCTGTTCGTGTGCATGGAGAACATGGCCGCGAGCTCAACGATGTGGACGGCAGCAACCGCAAGCTGCAACGACTGCGCCGCCTGTACGCCCCATTTGTTCACCGATACGTGGCCTTGTCGCGCGAGCTCGAGACGTACCTCGTCGAAAAGGTGGGCATTGCGGGCAAGCGCATCGAGCAGATCTACAACGGCGTCGACGCACAACGCTTCAGGCCGTTGACGGGTGCTCCAGGCCCTATCGAAGGTTGGCATCTGAATGCAGAAACGCCCTGGATAGTCGGCACGGTCGGCCGCATGCAAGCGGTCAAGGACCAAACCCTGTTGGCGCGAGCATTCGTGCATGCGCTGCTGCTGCGCCCCGAACTCAAGCGCGTCTGGCGCCTGGTGATGGTGGGTGCGGGCCCGTTGCAAGAGGAGGTGCGGACGGTGCTCACCGATGCCGGCCTGGCCAGCCTGGCCTGGCTGCCGGGCGAACGCGCGGACGTACCCGACATCATGCAGCGCATGCATTGTTTCGTGCTGCCTTCGCTGACCGAGGGCATCTCGAACACCATCCTTGAAGCCATGGCCTGTGGACTGCCGGTGGTGGCTACCGATGTGGGGGGCAATGGCGAGCTGGTGCAGGCCGGCCGTACAGGACTGCTGGTTGCAGCGGGCGACATCGACGGCATGGCGCAGGCGCTGCTGCAGATCTACGATGCCCCCGAGCGCGCGCGCGCCATGGGTGCGCAGAGCCGGCAGGAGGTCGAACGCAGTTTCAGTCTGCCCGCCATGGTGGCTGCCTACCAGGCTGTCTATGACCAAGAACTGGCCCGTGCCGGCCGTCCAACCAGGAAGCTCTGACCGCCATGTGTGGAATCACCGGTATCTTCGACACGCGCGGCGCGCGTGAAGTGCAGCGAGCGACGCTGCATCGCATGAACGAGTCGCAGACCCACCGCGGCCCCGACGAAGGCAGCTTGCACCTGGAGCCCGGGGTCGGCCTGGGCCACCGCCGTCTGTCCATCATCGACGTGGCCACCGGTCAACAGCCGTTGTTCAACGAGGACGAGTCGGTGGTGGTCGTGTTCAACGGCGAGATCTACAACTATCAGGAGCTCATACCCGAGCTGCAGGCGCTGGGCCACGTGTTCCACACCAAGAGCGACACCGAGTGCATCGTGCATGCCTGGGAGTCCTGGGGCGAGGCCTGCGTGCAGCGTTTCCGTGGCATGTTTGCCTTTGCGTTGTGGGACCGCAACCAGCAGAAGTTCTTTCTCGCGCGTGACCGTCTCGGCGTCAAGCCCATGTATTACGCGGTGCTCGATGACGGCACGCTGCTCTTCGGGTCGGAGCTCAAGTCGCTGATGGCTTACGACGACCGCGGCAGATGTCTGAAACGCGAGATCGATCCCTGCGCTGTGGAGGAGTACTTCGCACTCGGGTACGTGCCCGAGCCGCGCACCATCTTCAAGCAAGCCCGGAAGCTGCCGCCAGCGCACACGCTGGTCATCCGCCGAGGGCAGCCGCTGCCGGAGCCGCGCGAGTACTGGGACGTTCGTTTCACCTGCGACAACAAGATCAGCGAGGCCGACGCCGAGCAAGAGTTGATGCACCGTCTGCGCGAGTCGGTGCGCTTGCGCATGATTGCCGAGGTGCCGCTGGGCGCCTTCCTCTCGGGCGGTGTCGACTCCAGCGCCGTGGTGGCCGCGATGGCAGGGCTGTCCGATGGGCCGGTGAACACCTGCTCCATCGCTTTCGACGACCCGCAGTACAACGAGTCCGAGTTTGCCAAGATGGTGGCCGACCGCTACAAGACCCACCACATGGTCGAAACCGTCGGCAGCGATGACTTCAACCTCATCGACACTTTGGCCGCGCTCTACGACGAGCCTTACGCCGACAGTTCGGCCATCCCCACCTACCGCGTCTGCCAACTGGCACGCCGGCACGTCACGGTGGCGCTGTCGGGCGACGGAGGCGACGAGACTTTTGGCGGCTACCGCCGCTACCGCATGCACATGATGGAAGAGCGCATGCGCACGGCATTGCCGCAGTCTGTGCGCGGGCCCTTGTTCGGCATGCTGGGGCGCGTCTACCCCAAGGCCGACTGGGCGCCCAAGATGCTGCGCGCCAAGACCACCTTCGAAGGCATGGCGCGCGATTCGGTGCAGGCCTATTTCCACACCATGGGCTTCGTGCGCGACCCCATCCGCAGCGCGCTGTTCAGCACCAGCTTGCTCAACGATCTGGGCGGCTACAAGGCCGAAGAAGTGTTCCGCCGGCACGCGGCCAAGGCCAACACTGACGATCCACTGGCCTTGATCCAGTACATCGACACCCACACCTATCTGGTGGGCGACATCAATACCAAGGTCGACCGCGCGAGCATGGCGCATTCGCTGGAGGTGCGTGAGCCGCTGATGGACCACCCGCTGGTGGAATGGGTGGCCACGCTGCCGTCAGACCTGAAACTGCGCGGCAGCACCGGCAAATACCTGTTCAAGAAGGCCCACGAGCCCCATCTGCCGAGCGATGTGTTGTACCGGCCAAAAATGGGTTTTTCGGTGCCGCTGGCGCGCTGGTTCCGCGGCCCCTTGCGGCAGCGCGTGCGCGATTCTCTGCTGGGCGGCGCAATGCTCGAAAGCGGCATGTTCAATCCGCAGACCATGCGCACCCTCGTCGAGCAGCATGAAAGCGGGCAGCGCGATTTCAGCACCGCCATCTGGACCATGCTGATGTTCGATGCTTTCTTGCGCAACGCGATGATGCCCGAGCGCGTCGCGCAGGCGGCTTGATCGCGGTTCCAGACCAAGCGTGCGAACATGGTTGCGACCCGGAAAGCCCCCGACAACCGCAGGCCCGTCCACGGCCCGATGGTGATCTTGAGTTCCGCAGTAACCACTTGTAACGTGAATGCAGTCCGGCCGGCTGCTCGTGGGCTAACCGTGCAGATGATCGACCCCCCCGTGAATGGGGCCGGTCGCCGGCACCCGGGCTGTCAGTGCATGTCCAATACTCTTCGTTCCCTCAGCCCAAAACAGACAGCATGTCCTCAGACAGCTCAAAGAGCCGCTTCGATCATTCTTCAGACTCGCGTTTCAGGGTCTACTACGAAAAGACAAGTGCTTCGGCGCCGGTTCGGCAGCACTTTGTCCGCCTTCGCGACAAGGTCTTGGCGCTGCGAACCCGACAGGGAAGGCGTTTCGACGGTCTTCGCGTACTTGACATCGGCTGCAACGCGGGCACCCAGGCCCTCGTCTGGGCCGAGCAGGGCCACCGCGTCACCGGCCTTGATGTCAATGGGCCGCTGCTGGACGTCGCCCGCGAACGTGCACAGTCGGCCGGGCTCGAGGTTCGGTTCGACCTTGGCACGGCCACCAGCCTGCCTTACGAAGACGGGTCGATGGACGTATGCATGATGGCCGAGTTGTTGGAGCATGTGCAGGACTGGGAAAGCTGCGTCAACGAAGCGGTGCGCGTGCTCGCGCCCGGCGGGGTGCTGTACCTGAGCACGACCAATGCGCTGTGCCCGAAACAACAGGAATTCAACCTGCCGCTGTACAGCTGGTACCCGGCAGCGCTGAAAAAGCACGTCGAAAGGCTGTCCGTAACCACGCGTCCCGAGTTGGCCAACTACGCGCGCTACCCTGCGGTGCACTGGTTCACGTACAGCGGACTGCGAAATCACCTCGGCCGGCGGTCGATGCTCTGCTTCGACCGTTTCGACCTCATCGACACCACGGGTTACGGATGGGTGTCGCGAAACGCTGTCGCGGCCTTGCGGCGGCTGCCGCCGCTGCGATGGGTGGGTCATGTTTTGACCCCGGGTACATCGGTGATGGCCGTCAAGCAACTGGGCTAACGACCAATTTCCAGTTGAGGTGCTGCCCGAGGCTCGGCGCAGTTTCGGCAGCAGCAATCTGCACTGATCGAAGCCGCCGCGCACTCGAGCACGGAAGTGCGCAAGGTCCTGGCTGCGCTTCGTTCCCAGCTTGCGCGGGGGTTGCTCCTTGAGAACCCTGCTCTTTTCCACCCTGTATCCCAGCAGCGCTCGCCCGCTGCACGGCGTGTTCGTCGAAACCCGCCTGCGTGAACTGCTGTCCAAGTGCAACATTTCAACCAAGGTTGTCGCGCCGGTGCCGTGGTTCCCCTCGGCCCATGCCCGGCACGGCAAGTACGCTGCGATGGCCGCGACGCCACAGCGCGAGACCCACAACGGCATTGATGTCTTGCACCCCCGCTACGTGGTCATTCCCAAGGTCGGCATGAACGTGACGCCGTTCACTCTGGCACTGGCAGCCCGTTCGGCATTGAAGCAATTGCTGGACGAGGGATTCGACTTCGACCTCATCGACGCTCACTACTACTACCCCGACGGAGTCGCTGCGGCCCTGCTGGGCGTCTGGTTCAACAAGCCCGTGACCATCACAGCGCGCGGCACCGACGTCAATCTCATCCCCGAGTACTTGATTCCGCGAACGCTGGTGCGCTGGGCGTCATCCAGGGCGCAGGCCTCGATCGGCGTCTCGGCAGCGCTGGTGGAGCGCATGCGCAGTCTGGGCATGCGCGCCGACCGGTTGCATGTCATGCGCAATGGCGTTGATCTCAACCGGTTCCAGATCCGGCTGCAGGCCGAGGCCCGGCGCGACTTGGCCATTGCGCACGGGCCGGTGCTGCTGACCGTGGGCAACCTGCACGAACACAAGGGGCAGCGGCTGGCCGTCGAGGCGTTGGCGCTGGTGCGTCGGCAACATCCGCAAGCCCAGCTGTATGTGGTGGGCGCAGGGCCCGACCGCGATTTGCTGAGCCATCAGGCCGCTGAATCGGGACTGGCGAGCGCCGTGCATCTGGTCGGCGCAGTGCCGAACGCCGAGCTGTCGAGCTGGTACGGCGCAGCCGATGTGCTGCTGCTGGCGAGCAGCCGCGAAGGCTGGCCCAACGTGTTGCTCGAATCGATGGCGTGCGGTACGCCGGTGGTGGCCACCCGGGTGGGCGGCGTGCCTGAAATCGTGCAGCTGCCGCTGGTGGGCCGCGTTGTGGAAGAGCGCACGGCTGCGGCGCTGTCGCAGGCGGTTCTGGAGCTGCTGGAACAGGGCCGTTTGGCCGAAAATCACAGACCCGCAGTGCGGCAGTACGCACAGGGCTTCAGCTGGGACCGCACCAGCGAAGACCAGATCAAACTCTTCAATGCCCTGACGCGCTCTGGCCCTGGG
>JBBQMM010000154.1:0-9226 GCA_038328935.1 Burkholderiales bacterium | reverse complement strand
GGCTCCACGGCCAGCGCACGCGCGATGGCAATGCGCTGGCGCTGGCCGCCCGAGAATTCATGCGGGTAGCGCTGCAGCGCGTCCTGCCGCAAGCCCACCTGGTCGGTCAGCCGCTCAAGCCGCTGCCGACGGTCGGCCGCTGTCAGTTTCGGTTGCAGCGCGGCCAGGCCCTCTTCAAGCACATCGAACACACGCATGCGCGGGTTGAGCGACGCAAAGGGGTCCTGGAAGATGATCTGCACCTGCGCCCGCGCGGCGCGCAGTTCGTCGCCTTGCAGATCGAAGAGGTTGCGCCCGTTCAGCAAAGCTCGGCCCTCAGTGATGGCCGCGCGGCGCAGCAGCTGCACGATGGCTTTGCCGGTGGTGGTTTTGCCGCAGCCCGACTCGCCTACCAGCGCCAGCGTTTCGCCTGCGGCCACTTGGAAAGAGACGCCGTCCACCGCGTTGAAGTGGCCGCTGACGCTGTGCAGCATGCCGCTGCGGATGGGGAAGCGGACGCGCAGGTTCTGGACTTGCAGGAGAGTTGCAGGTCCGGGCTGTGTGGGCGCGGCGGGCATTGCACCCTCACCCCAGCCCTCTCCCTGGAAGGGAGAGGGAGCAATACTTAGCGCGCTCGTTGGCGCAGGTATTGCCTCCTTCTCCTTCTCCTTCTCCCTCTCCCTCCCAGGGAGAGGGCTGGGGTGAGGGTGCAATGCCTGCACCGAAGACGCAGCAGGCACTCGCGCCCCATCAGCAACCCTTGCACCACCAGCGGTGTACAGCAGACACCGAACCTCATGCCCGGCTTCAACCAATGTCAGTTCAGGCAACGTGGACGCGCAGTGCGGCATCACCTGCGCGCAGCGCGGCGCAAAGCGGCACCCCGCGAACGTCTGCGTCAAGGCCGGCACCGTGCCCGCGATAGCCTGCAGCGCCTGGCCCCGCTTCGAAGCGTCGGGCAAGGCCTTCAACAGAGCCTGTGCATACGGGTGCCTGGGCGCCTGGAAAAAGTCGGCCGCGGGTGCGACCTCGATGATCTGCCCGGCGTACATCAGCGCCACCCGGTGTGCCATGCCCGAGACCACCGCCAGGTCGTGGGTGATCAGCAGCAGGCCCATGCCGCGCTCGCGTTGCAGGTCTTTCAGCAAGTGCAGGATCTGCGCCTGGATGGTGACGTCCAGCGCCGTGGTGGGCTCATCAGCGACCAGGAAGTCGGGCTCGGCGGCCAGCGCCATCGCAATCATCACGCGCTGCTTCTGGCCGCCGCTCATGCGGAACGGGTAGTCGTCGATGCGGCGCTCGGGCTCGGGGATGCCCACCCGCTGCAGCCATTCGATGGCCTTGGCGCGTGCCGTGGCGCCACGTAAAGGGGTGTGCGCTTCGATGGCTTCGATGATCTGCTGGCCCACGCGCATGACAGGGTTCAGGCTGGTCGCCGGCTCCTGGAAGATCATGCCGATGCGCCGACCGCGCACGGTGCGCATCTGCACCTCGGGCAGGGCCAGCACGTCGGTGCGGTCCCTGCCGCGGCCGATGTGGATGTCGCCAGCCGCCACGTAGCCGCTGTCGGGCAGCAGCCGCATCAACGCCAGCGCGGTCATGCTCTTGCCGCAGCCGCTTTCGCCCACCAAGGCAAAGGTCTCGCCTTGGCTGATGGCCACGCTCAGGCCGTCGATGGCGCGGACCAAGCCAGCGTCGCTGTCGAGTTCGATGCTGAGGTTGGCGGCCGTTAGTTGCGCAGTCACTGCGGAACCTGCCCAGGCACGCTCAACCCCAGGTGCTTGGCAGCCAGATTCAAACGGCGGTCGAATGACAGGAACATCCACGGGCCCGGGGCTGCCAGCCGCGCCGTTTGTGCTGAAGCCAGTTGCACCGCGTCATAGCCGCGTAAAAAGAACGTCAGCGCATATTCGCCGGCCAGTTCCACCACGGGCTGGGTAACGTCGATTACCCGCATCCTGCGCCACACATCGCGCAGTTGCAGGCGAGCTTGTTCCCAAGCGTGTGCGCCTTCGGGCTGCTCACGCTCGCGACGGGCCAGGGCGGCGTGTGATTCAGCCCAGGTGATGCGCGAACTGGCGGCCCCTTCATCGGCTATGACCAGACCGCGAGCCCAAGCCGTGTCCGTTTCCAGGACCACCAGTTTCACAAGGGCTGAAGAGTCCAGGTAAATCACCAACCTCGATCCTGCAGCACGGCATCAGAAACCGTGCCTGCACCTTCGGGCGGACGCACCGGCCGGGCTCGCAACAAAGGGCCTGGCTCTGGGCGCTCACTCATCAGACCAGCCGCCATCAAACGGTCGTCAAGGCTGTCACCTTGCGCAGGCAGCGGAGACAGCCTTGCGACTCGCTTGCGATGAACGGTGATCACGGCACTCTTTCCTGCCTCAACTTCTTTTAGTACAGCCGACAAATTGGCCTTGAGTTCGCGCACCGAGAATTCCATTTGAGACCCTAAAAATGGAAGAAAATATGCCAAATTGTAGTCACACTTTGGATTTAGCGCCCCTGAATTTTTTCACCCGCGCCACCCTGAACGTCGGGTCAAACGCATCGCGCACGCCGTCGGCAAACAGGTTGGCGGCCAGCACCAGGGTAACCATGAAACCGAAGGCCGAGGCAAAGCTCCACCACACCAGCGGGTCGCGGCTCATCTCGTTGCGCGCGAGGTTGATCATGCCGCCGAAGCTGTTCATCGACGGGTCGACGCCGACGCCGACGTCCGACAGCACGGCCTCGTACAGGATCAGCGCCGAGAACTCGAGCACCGTGATGATGAGCATCAGGTGCGCGACGTTGGGGAAGATATGGCGCGCCATGATGCGGGTGTCGCTGACGCCGAAGGCCTGCGCAGCCTGCACGTAGTCCAGCTCGCGCAGCTTCAGCGTCTCGGCGCGCAGCAGCCGGCACAGCCCCGCCCAACCCGTAGCGCCGAGCACGGCGCAAAGCAAGAAGAGCTTCAGGTCGGAGCGCTCGGCACCGGTCTCGAACAGGTCGGGGTTCTTGTCCAGGAACACCTGCACCATCAGCACCAAGGCAGCGATGAGCAGCACGTTGGGCACCGACGACAGCACCGTGTACAGGTACTGGATGGCTTCGTCGACCCAGCCGCGGAAGTAGCCCGCCAGGATGCCCAGCACCACCGCCAGCGGCAGCGTGGCCACCGTGGCCAGCGCACCAATGACGAAGGCGGTGCGGATGCTCTTCAGCGACTGGTAGAGCACGTCGTTGCCGGTGAGGTCGGTGCCCTGCAGGTGGTAGGGGCCCGACAGCGCCGTGGCAGCGCCCACCAGCAGGCACAGCAGCCACACCGTGACGAGCGCCACGTGCCAGGGCACGGGCCCGTGGCGCGCGCGGATCTGCGCCCAGGTGGCGCCCATGCCCTGCTGCCTGGCGCGCGCCAGCGTGGCCACAAACATCACCGTCAGCAGCACCGCCACCACGGCACCAGCGGCCTTGCCCAGGCTGGCGCGCATCACCACATCGGGCCACCACTGCGTGGCGGGGTCTGACAGGTGCTTGCCGCCATGCACCAGGCGCGGCGCCACGCGCTGTATCTGCCCGTCCACCAGCAGTGAATCCTTGGTGAAGCCCAGGTAGGACAGCGGCCTGGAATAGGTGGCTTCGCGGGCGTCGACGAGATCGGCCAGCATCGCGTCCAGCACTGAATGGGTACGGCTGTCGTAGGCCGGCGCGGTGGCGGCCACACCAGGCGCCGGGGGCAGCAGCGGCCGGTAGTGCAGGCTGTCGAGCAGCGTCACGCCCAGGCACAGCAGCAAGATGACGCTGGACGCCAGCGCCGGCGCGTTGCGAAACACCTTGGCCCAGTTGCGCGACATCTCCGGGCTGCGCAACACGCTGATGCCGTAGACCACGGCGGCCAGCACCAGCAGCCAGATCGCGGCGTCGGTCCACAGGAGCACGGGTTTGGGCATGGCGCAGTGCTCGTTTCCGTCAGCTCAGGCGCACACGCGGGTCGACCCAGGTGTAGGCGATGTCGATCAGCGCAAAGGTGGCGATGTAGAGCAGCGAGCCGACGAACACCATGCTGCGCACGACCGCGAAGTCCTGTTTCGAGATGGCTTCGATGACGTAGGCGCCCAGCCCCGGCAGGCCGAAGAAGCTCTCGAACACCAGGCTGCCCAGAAACACATAAGGCAGGTAGTTGCCGGCACTGGTGATGATGGGGATGAGCGCGTTGCGCAGCACGTGCCGGTACAGCACCCGCTGCTCGGACAGGCCCTTGGCGCGCGCGGTGCGCACGTAGTCCTTGCCGATTTCTTCCAGGAACATGGCGCGGTACAGCCGCGCCTCGCCACCCAGACGCGCTATCAGCGACAAGCCGATGGGCAGCAGCAGAAACTTCGCCGCGTCCCAGCCCGGTGCGTAGCCAGAAATGGGCGCCAGCTTGAGCACGCGCGAGAACAGGTACTGGCCGACGATGATGTAGAACAGGCTGCTGATGGACAGCATCAACACGCAGCTGACGACGCCCCAGAAGTCGAGGCGGGAGTTTCGAAACATCACCAGCAGCAGCGCAAAGGCGGTGCTGGCCAGCACCTGCAGCACAAACAGCGGCAGCGCCATCTGCAGGCTCACCCCCATGCGGCTCGCCACTTCATGGCCGATGTCGCCTGCGCTCTCGCTGTCGGCGCGTCCGAACTTCAGCGCAAACAGCGACACCGAGCGGTCCCAGAAGATGGTGTCGGTGAGCTGTTCGGTGCCGCTGCGCTGGGGGTTCAGGTACAGCGGCTTGTCGTAACCGCGCTCGGCCTTCCACTTCTCGATGGCCACCTGCGTCACCCGCTTGCCGCCCAGGTTCAGCCGCGCCATGTCGTCGGGCGTGTTGATGGTGAAAAAGAGCACGAAGGTGAGCAGGTTCACGCCCAGCAGCACGAGCACCCCGTAGGCGATGCGACGCAGGATGAAGTTGAACATCGTGCGACCGGGCTAAGCGTCGGCAGCCAGCACTTCGCCACGCGCATTGGTGCGCTCGCGCCGCCGCAGATGGCGGCGCGCCGTCCACACCAGCGCCAGCGCCGCTGCCAGCATCAGCAGCAGCGGCCACCACACCGGGCGGTTCCACGACGCCAGCGCTGCCACGCGTTGCGGCACGTCCAGCCTCAGGTAGCGGGCCTGGTCGCGCACCAGGATGGCCGGCTTGTTGTTGAGCACCCAGCGCTGCACGGCGGCCGACGAGTACGGAAAGAAGCCCATCGTCCACGGCGCATCTTCGCGCGCCAAGCGCACCATCTCGTCGATGAGCTGCTGCTTTTCAGGCCCGTCGGGCAGCGACTTCATGCGTTCAAACAAGCGGTCGTATTCAGGGCTGTCGTAGTTGGATGTGTTCTCGCCGTCGTGCTTCGTCTTGCCGGCCTTGCTGTACAGCAGGAAGAGGAAGTTCTCGGCGTCGGGGTAGTCCGCGTTCCAGCCCAGCCAGAACACCTGGTACTTGCCCTTGCGCACCTTGTCCTGGAACTGGTTGTTGTCGGTGGCACGCACCTCGAGCTGGATGTCGAGCTTGGCAAACTGCCGCACCACCCAGTCGATCTCGGGCTTGCGCTCGGGCGTGGCGGGGTAGTAGACGTCGTAGTTCAAGACCAGCGGCTTGCCCGTCCTGGCGTCGCGGCCGTCGGCATAGCCGGCTTCGGCCATCAGCTTGCGCGCGTCCGCTACCGGGCGGCGCACCGCCTTGCCGTCGCGCCACACGTGGGTGAGCGGGTTCAGGCCCTCGGGCGTGCCTTCACGCGAGCCGAAGATGCCCGGCGGCAATGGGCTCTGCGCCGTGTCGCCGGCCTTTTTCGGGAACACCTTGGAATACTCCTCCCAGTCCATCGCGATGCTGATGGCCTGGCGCAGCTTGCGGTTGCGCTGCTTCTGCTCGGGCGTGGCGCCGTCGCCCACCACCGGGTCAAGCATGTTGAAGGCGACGAAATAGCTGTTCACGTCGGAGCCGCGGTTCAGCCGGAAGCCCTTGTCCAGATACTCGGCGCGCACGGCTTCACTGTCCTGCATGCCCACCAGGTAGTCCATGCCGGTGTCGGTGCGTTCGAAGACTTCGATGTCGTAGAAACCTTGCCTGAACTTGCCCTGGCGCGGCACCGCCTCGCGCTCGATGGTCGACACCAGGCTGTCGATGAAGGGCATGGTCTTGCCGCAATCGTCCAGCAAGCCAGCTTCCTTGTCGCCCGGCATGCCTTCGCAGGGGTAAGGCTCGCCGCGGTAGTGGGGGTTGCGCTTCATCACGTGGCGGCGGTCCTTGACGAACTCCGTCATCATGTAAGGGCCGGTGCCCACCGGCCACACGTCCAGCGTCAATGCGCGCTCGGCCATGCCGGGTTGGGCATAGAACGCGTCGGCCTCCCACGGCACCGGGGCCATGAAGGTCATCTGCATCCAGTAGCTCCACTGCGGGTACTTGCCCTTGATGCGCACGCGCAGCAGATGCTTCTCCGGCGCCGATGCGCCGGCCAGCGGCCACTGGCGGAAGTCGAGGAAGGGTTTGTCCAGACTCGCCTTGTCCAGGCCCTTGAGCAGCAGCGCATCTTGCTGCTTCACCAGATCACCGTATTCCTTCAGGCCGACGACGAACTCTGCAAAGGTGCTGAAGATGGGCGCGGTGATGCGGGTGGTGGCGTGCCGCTTGAGCGCGTAGACGAAGTCTTCGGCCACCAGTTCGCGCGTGCCCTGGTGCTCGAAGTCCAGCGGCGTGCGCCGCTCGCCCAGCTCACCCGGCTTCATCGCGTGGTAGCGGTGGCGGCCTTTTTCGTCCAGCGCAAAGGCCGGGTGCGGCTGGTAGCGGATGCCGGTCTTGATGGGAATGTCGTAAACGCTTTCGGCCACCTGCTCGGTGGGCGCATCGTCGGCCAGGCGCTGCCCGTTCTTGTCGACGAAGGTGGGCTGCACCACCTGCGCCGCCGTCTTGGGCACCAGCTGGAAAGGCCGCTTCAGGTAGTGATAGCCGTACAGCGGCTCGTAAATCTGATAGGTGTACGGCGTGTCGTTGGACCAGTACGAAGCCGTGGGGTCCAGGTGCCGCGGCGAGTTTTCGATGACGGCGGAATAGAGGGTATTCGACGCTGCAGCGTTGTCCGGCCACGGGTTGTTGTTGCAGCCGCTGGTGGCCACCGCCAGCAGCAGCATGCCGCACCATCTGCGTAGCAGGCGCACCACGCTGCAGTGCCGGTGCGCAAACGACGAGGCGCAACGCTGCATCAGGGCACCCTGCCCTACCAGCCGATGAGCGCGTCGCGCCCTTGCACCACCAGTTGCACGCGCCGGCCCACCGGCAGCGTCACCTTCGGCTGCACATGGCCGAAGGGCAGACCCGTCAGCACCGGTACTTTCAGCAGGCTGCGCAGGTGCGCCACCACCGTCTTCATCGAATAGCCGCGGTCCAGCGGGGTTGGTTTCCAGGCGCTGAAGGCGCCCAGCACGATGGCCTTCTGCTGCGCCAGCACGCCCGCCTGGTGCAGGTGCAACAGGTTGCGTTCGACGCGGTAAGGGTGCTCGTTGACGTCTTCCACGAACAGCACACCGCCCTTGATGGCGGGCCCATGCGGGGTGCCGATCATCGACGACAGCAGCGTCAGGTTGCCGCCCCACAGCGGGCCGCGCACCGACAAGCCATCGAAGCCGGCCTCGGTGCGAAAGCCCACGGCTTCGAGCTCACCGCTCATCGCTTCGACGAAGCAGTCTCGCGTGACTTCGTCGACACCGCCGGCTTCGTCGGCGCGGCTGAAATCGTCCAGCGCCATCGGCCCGGCCCAGCTGCCGGCACCGGTGTGCTTCAGCAGGCCCAGCTGCAGCAGCGTCAGGTCGCTGTAGCCCACCCAGCGCGTGCCACGCTCCACGCTGCGCGCCAGCAGCTTCCAGTCGATGCCGTCCATCAACCGCGACAGACCGTAACCACCCCGGGTGGCCATGGCAATGGAGGGCGCGGCGCGAGCCACCCGGTGCAGTGCCTGCAGCCGTGTGGCGTCGTCGCCGGCAAAGCGCTGCGAACGCGCGAGCGCGCTTTCGTCCAGGCTGGCGTCGAAGCCCAGGGCGCGCAGTCGCTTGATGGCCAGTCTCAAAGGCGCTGCCTGAGGCACCACGCCGGCGGGGGACAACAGGGTCAGCAAAGTCATGCAGGGGCTCAAGAAGACTCGTTCGGGTCGGCCGGAAAGGCTGAGGCTGCGCCGGGCTGCAACTCCTGCGTTTCGCCCACCGGTATGGCGTCCATTGTCGCCCCAGGGCCGGACAGCCGACGTTGCCGGTGCTGCTGGCGGCGCTGGGCGAAGAACTCGCGCAGCAAGGCGCTGCAGGCATCGGCCATCACGCCGCCCACGAGCACCGTGTGGTGGTTCAGCTGCGGCTGATCGAAAAGGTTCAGCACCGACCCAGCAGCACCGGTCTTGGGGTCGGTGGCGCCGAACACCACGCGGCCCAGGCGCGCATGCAACAGCGCCATCGCGCACATCGCGCAGGGCTCCAGCGTCACGTACAGCTCGCAGCCGGGCAGCCGGTAGTTGCCCAGCAGCGTGGCGGCATGACGCAAGGCCACGATCTCGGCGTGCGCGGTGGGGTCGTGCGTGGTGATGGGGCGGTTGTAGCCGGTGGCGATGACCTTGCCGTCGCGCAGGATCACCGCGCCCACCGGCACTTCACCCACCAGCAGCGCGTTGTGCGCCTGGTCCAGCGCCAGCCGCATGCCGTGCTCCAGCGGCGCGGTGTCAACCATGGCGGGCTGTGCCCGCTCAACCGGCGCGGGGCTGCAGGCGCAGCTGGGCCTGCTGCTCTTCCATCATGCGGGCCAGCAGCTTGACGAGCGCATACACCGTGTCGATGTGCGGGGTCGGCGTTTCCGTCAGCCGTGCCAGCTCGATGACCGAGCCCACCAGGGCATCGATCTCCGGCGCGCGGCCGGCCTCGATGTCCTGCAGCATCGAGGTCTTGTGCTTGCCCACCTTCTCGGCCCCGGCGATGCGTTTTTCCAGCGAAACACGGAACGTGATGCCCAGCTTCAGCGCCACCGCCTGCGCCTCGGTCATCATCGAAGCAGCCAGCTCGCGCGACAGCGGAAACTGGCAGATGTCGGCCAGCGTGGCGTGCGCCAGACTGCTGATCGGATTGAAGGTCAGGTTGCCCCACAGCTTGAGCCAGATCTCGGCGCGGATGTTGTCCAGCACCGGCGCCTTGAAGCCGGCACGAATGAAGACCTCGGACAGACGCGTCACGCGCTCGGTGGTGCTGCCGTCCAGTTC
>JBBQMM010000153.1:0-9242 GCA_038328935.1 Burkholderiales bacterium | reverse complement strand
GCGTTTTCAGCGATGATTTTCGCGCGCGCCGCAGTGACTTCAGCGGCGCGCCGACCGCGACGCTTTACAGCCGCTCGAACACCGCCGCAATGCCCTGGCCGCCGCCGATGCACATCGTCACCAGCGCATAACGCCCGCCCGTGCGGTGCAGCTCGTAGATGGCCTTGGTGGCCAGGAAAGCACCGCTGCAACCGATGGGGTGGCCCAGCGCGATGGCGCCGCCGTTGGGGTTGGTCTTGGCCATGTCCAGTTCAAGGTTGTGCGCCATTGCGATGGCCTGAGCGGCGAAAGCTTCGTTGCTCTCAACCACGTCCATCTGGCTCATCGACAGCCCGGCCTTTTTCAGTGCCAGCTTCGAAGCCGGAATCGGGCCTTCGCCCATGATCTCGTTCGACACACCGGCCACGGCGTAGCTGGCCAGGCGCGCCATGGGCGTGTAGCCGTGCCCAGCCGCCACGCCAGCTTCGCCCAGCACGAAGAAAGCGGCACCGTCGTTGATGCCCGAGGCGTTGCCGGCCGTGACGCTGCCATCCTTCTTGAAAGCGGGCTTCAGCTTGCCCAGGCTTTCCATCGTGGTGCTGGCCTTCACGTGCTCGTCGGTGTCGAAGGTGACTTCGCCTTTGCGCGTCTGCTTGACGATGGGCACGATCTGGCTCTTGAAGCGGCCCTCGGCAATGGCAGCGGCGGCGCGGCGGTGGCTTTCGACTGACAGCGCGTCTTGCTCCTCGCGCGTGATGCCCCATTTCGTCACCAGGTTCTCGGCCGTGATGCCCATGTGGCCGACGCCGAAGGGGTCGGTGAGCGTGGCCACCATCATGTCGACGAGCTTGGTGTCGCCCATGCGTGCACCGCTGCGCATCGCGGTGGACAGGTAGCCGCCGCGGCTCATCACTTCCACACCGCCACCGACGCCGTAGTCGCAATCGCCGAGCAGGATGTTCTGGGCCGTGGTCACGATGCCCTGCAGACCGGAGCTGCACAGCCGGTTGACCGACATCGCCACGCTTTCCATCGGCAGGCCGGCCTGGATGCTCGCCACGCGCGCCACATAGGGGAAACGGGCTTCGGTGGGGATGGTGTTGCCCACCGTGACGTAGTTGATGCGCTGCGGGTCGACACCGCTGCGCTTGACCGCCTCTTTCATCACCAGGCCGGCCAGTTCGGCCGGTTCCATATCCGCCAGCCCACCGGCGAAAGTGCCAATTGCCGAACGGGCTGCGCCCAAAACCACCACATCACGTTGTGCCATGCTTGTCTCCTGCTGAAAGTTGAAAGGTCAATCGCTTGAGTCGACCAGACGACCCAGTGCGGCATGAGTGGACTCCCGATGTCTGGCATCGGGCTTACGGCCTGGTGATGCGCGTTGCATGATGAGCCGCAATCCACCGCCAGGACAAGCCGCCACGAAAATGGCATTCGAGCCTTGCAACGCCCGCCCGGGCGGCGCCCTGCAAACCCTGTCCTGACTTCGGCAGTCTACCGAACTGGGCATGGTGATGCCGCGGGGGGTGGCACGGTTGGTGCCACAGCAGGCGGCGCGGGCGGTGGCGCGGGTGGTGGCACAGCAGGCGGCGCGCACTGCAGAACTCAGTCAACGGCGGCGGTACCCCAGCAGCCGCGCCGGCAGCCCCAGCAAAGCGCGCAACAGATCAAACACCGAAGTCACGGCCACACCCAGCAGGCGCAGGGGCAGGGCCAGCAGCCACACCAGCGGCAACAGCACCAGCGCCAGCAAGGCCACCGGCCAGCTGACGACCCACAGCAGGCACCACAGCACAAACAGGATCAACGCGGACATCGCGCTTGCTCAGGCGCGCGGTGCGCCGACAGTCTTGGCAGCCCAGGCATCAGCCAGCTGTGGCTGATGCGCCAGCTGATCGATGCCGCCCAGCAGACTGAGCGTGACCATCGCAGCCAGGCAAAAGGCAACAGCGCGGTGGAACAGGTTGAGGCCGGCTTGCTGGTTCATGGTGGGTCTCCGTTGCGGGGTTTCGGGTTGCGATGGCCGCATCTTCGGACGCTGGCGCAGACACGCCAAGCGCGCTGCGACAGCTCGCCAAAAGAACGGCGTCAACTGCAACGGGGCCGGACCGGCGGCGGCGGCTCGACACCGCCCTCGGCACCAACCCTGGGCCTCAACCCTGGGCCAGCGCCAGGGCCGCACCGGCGCCGACCAGCAAGCCCACACCGGGAAAGTGGTGCAGGCTGCGCTGCCGCCATGCGGGCCGCCAGCCGACCCAGGCCGGCAACGGGCAACGGGTCAACGTGCTCAGCGCCACCAGGAACAGGCGCAGCTCAAGCCACACGCGGCGCTTGCGGCGCTTGCGGCGACTGCGGCGATTACGGCGATTACGGCGACTCCGGCGACTGCGCCGGCGACTCCGGCGGTGCAGCGGTGCTGACGCAAGCCGCGTCCGGTGCCGCAGCCCAGCTTGCAAACAAGCGGTGCAACTGCTCCAGCCCGTCGACCAGCGCCGCTGGCCCGGGCTGCAGGATGTCGCAGGACTTGATCTCGTGCAGCGCACCCGTACGCACCGCGGGCACCTCAGCCCAGCCTGGCCGCGCCGCCACACGCTCGGGCCTGAACTTCTTGCCGCACCAGGAACCCACGATGAGGTCGGGCGCACGGTGCGCCGGCTCCCGTGCGTCGGCCACCACGCGGTTGCGGCCCATCGGCTCGCGGGCGAGTTCGGGAAACACATCGTCGCCGCCGGCCACGGCCACCAGCTCGCTCACCCACTGGATGGCGCTGATCATCGGCTCGTCCCACTCTTCAAAGTAGACCCGCGGCCGGCGCGGCCAGCGCGCCGCCACCGCCGCGATCTGCGCATGACGGGCCTGGCACTGCGTGATCCATTGCGCTGCGCGCTCGTGCTCACCCACCAGGCCCGCCACCAGCCGCAGCGTGTCGAAGATCTGCGCCACGCTGCGCTGGTTGGTCACCAGCACACTCAGGCCGGCCCGTATCAACTTGTCGGCCAGCGCCGCCTGCATGTCGGAAAAACCGATCACCAGATCGGGCTGCAGCTCGACGACCTTGTCGATCTTGCCGTCCAGGAACGAGCTGATGCGGGGCTTCTCCTGGCGCGCCCGGCGTGGCCGCACGGTGTAGCCGCTGATGCCCACGATGCGCGCTTCCTGGCCCAGCAGGTACAGCCACTCGGTGGTTTCTTCGGTCAGGCAGACGATGCGCTGTGGGCCCATGCGGCGCATTGTCGACGCTCGACGTTGCAGCCGCCGTTACACCTCGGCTGCAGTCTGGCGCAGCCCGGCGCACAACCCGGTGCACAACCCGGTGCATAGCTGGGAGCCACAGGCTGCCCCGGTATACTTGATTTTTACCAACACGGCAGTTTTCGCCGCCCACACCTGCTTCGGGCCGTGCGAGCGCAAAAAGCTGCCCCATGACATGACCAAGTTCGTCTTCGTCACCGGCGGCGTGGTGTCCTCTTTGGGCAAGGGCATCGCAGCAGCGTCTCTGGCGGCCATCCTCGAATCGCGTGGCCTGAAGGTCACGCTGATCAAGCTCGACCCCTACCTGAACGTGGACCCGGGCACGATGAGCCCGTTCCAGCATGGCGAGGTCTTTGTCACCGACGACGGCGCCGAGACCGACCTCGATCTGGGCCACTACGAGCGCTTCATCACCACCAAGATGAAGCGGGCCAACAACTTCACCGCGGGCCAGATTTACAAGAGCGTGCTTGAAAAGGAACGCCGGGGCGACTACCTGGGCAAGACGGTGCAGGTCATCCCGCACGTCACCGGCGAAATACAGGAATTCGTCAAGCGCGGCGCCGGCGATGTCGACGTGGCCATCGTCGAAGTGGGTGGCACGGTGGGCGACATCGAAAGCCTGCCGTTCCTGGAAGCTGTGCGCCAGATGGGTTTGAAGAGCGGCCCGAGCAACAGCGCCTACGTGCACCTGACCTACGTGCCCTTCATCGCCGCTGCCGGCGAGCTGAAGACCAAGCCGACACAACACACGGTGCAGAAGATGCGCGAAATCGGCATCCAGCCCGACGTGCTGCTGTGCCGTGCCGACCGCCCGATTCCGCCCGAGGAGTGCGAAAAGATCAGCCTCTTCACCAACGTGCAACCGCATGGCGTGATCAGCATGTGGGACGTCGACACCATCTACAAGGTGCCCCGCCTGCTGCATGAACAGGGCCTGGACGAGCTGATCTGCATGAAGCTGCAGTTGCTCACCAGGCCGGCCGATCTGCGGCGCTGGGACCAGCTGGTCAACGAGGTGGAGCACCCGACCAGCACGGTGAAGATTGCCATGTGCGGCAAGTACACCGACCTGTCCGACAGCTACAAGAGCCTGAACGAAGCGCTGCGCCACGCCGGTATCCACAACCATGCGCGAGTGAACATCGAATACGTGGACGCCGAGACGCTCAGCAGCAGCAACGTGCATCAGCTGGCGGCCTACGACGCCATCCTGGTGCCCGGCGGCTTTGGCAAGCGCGGCATCGAAGGCAAGATCGTCGCCGCGCGGTACGCACGTGAACATCATGTGCCCTACCTGGGCATCTGCCTGGGCATGCAGGTGGCCACCATCGAGTACGCGCGCCATGTGGCCGGCCTGGTTGACGCCAACAGCACCGAATTCGATGCCGGCTGCAAGCACCCAGTGATCGCACTCATCGAAGAGTGGAAAGACCGTGACGGCAGCATCCAGAAGCGCAGCGCCAGTTCAGACCTGGGGGGCACGATGCGGCTGGGCGCACAAAGCTCCGACGTCAAGCCCGGCACGCTGGCGCACGAAATCTACGGCCCGGTGGTCACCGAGCGCCACCGCCACCGCTTCGAGGCCAACGTGCACTACCTGGAGCGGCTGCAGCAGGCCGGTCTGGTGATCAGCGCGCTGACGCAAGCCGAGAAGCTTACCGAAATAGTCGAGCTGCCGCGCAGCCAGCATCCCTGGTTCATGGGCGTGCAGTTTCACCCCGAGTTCAAGAGCACACCCTGGGATGGACACCCGCTGTTCACCAGCTTCATCAAGGCGGCACTGGCGCAACATGCGCGCAACGCGGCCAAAACCACGCCTGCGCAGGTGTCGGCATGAAGCTGTGCGGTTTTGACGTCGGCCTGACGCAGCCGTTCTTCCTGATCAGCGGCCCCTGCGTCGTTGAAAGTGAACAGCTGCAGATGGACGTGGCCGGACGGCTGAAGGAAATCACCACCGCGCTGGGCATCCCGTTCATCTTCAAGAGCAGCTACGACAAGGCCAATCGCAGCAGCGGGACCAGCTTTCGCGGGCCCGGCATGCAGCGCGGGCTGGAAATACTGGCCAAGGTGCGGCGCGAGCTGAACGTGCCGATCCTCACCGACGTGCACAGCGAAGGCGAGATTGCAGAAGTGGCCGCCGTCGTCGACGTGCTGCAGACGCCCGCCTTCCTGTGCCGGCAGACCGACTTCATCCGCGCCGTGGCGCAAAGCGGCAGGCCGGTGAACATCAAGAAGGGCCAGTTCCTGGCGCCCGGCGACATGAAGAACGTCGTCGACAAGGCACGCGCCGCAGCCCGCGACAAGGGCCTGAGCGAAGACCGCTTCATGGCCTGCGAACGCGGCGCCAGCTTTGGCTACAACAACCTGGTGAGCGACATGCGCAGCCTGGCGATCATGCGCGACACCGCGGCGCCGGTGGTCTTCGATGCCACGCACAGCGTGCAGCTGCCGGGCGGCCAGGGCACCAGCAGCGGCGGCCAGCGCGAATTCGTGCCGGTGCTGGCGCGCGCAGCGGTGGCCGTCGGCGTCGCCGGGCTCTTTATGGAAACGCATCCCGACCCGGCCAACGCGATGAGCGACGGCCCCAACGCGGTGCCGCTGAAGCACATGCAGGCGCTGCTGGAGCAGCTGGTGTCGCTGGACCGCGTGATCAAGCGCCAGCCGCTGCTGGAAAACGACTTCAACTGTTGAAGCCACCCGCCCCAGGACCTGCCCATGCCCGTTGCCTACCTCATCGTCGAATCGCAGATCAGCGACCCCGAAGCCTTCAAGCAGTACATGGCCGCCGCGCCCGCGGTGGCCCAGGCGTTTGGTGGTGAGTATCTGGTGCGCGGCGGCCGCCTCGAAGTGCTGGAAGGCGACTGGACGCCGCCGCGCATGACCGTCTTGCGCTACCCCAGCTTCGAGCAGGCCAAGGCCATGTACGACAGCCCCGGCTATGTGCAGGCACGCAGCCTGCGCAAGGGCGCGACGGCGATGTTCAACATGGTGCTGGTCGAAGGTGTCGAATCACCCGTCTGAGGGCGCAGCAGCCCGAGCCATGCGGCAGGCCCGTGCCCCACACCGAATCCAAGCTACTTTTGAGGAACTGAATGAGCGCCATAGTTGACATCGTCGGCCGAGAGATCCTGGACAGCCGCGGCAACCCCACCGTCGAATGCGACGTGCTGCTGGAAAGCGGCACCATGGGCCGCGCGGCGGTGCCCAGTGGCGCATCCACCGGCAGCCGCGAAGCCATCGAGTTGCGGGACGGCGACCAGGGCCGTTATCTGGGCAAGGGCGTGCTCAAGGCCGTCGAGCACGTGAACACCGAAATCAGCGAGGCCGTGCTCGGCCTGGACGCCTCGGAACAAGCCTTCCTGGACAAGACGCTGATCGACCTGGACGGCACCGAAAACAAGAGCCGCCTGGGCGCCAACGCCACGCTGGCGGTGAGCATGGCGGTGGCACGCGCCGCGGCTGAAGAGAGCGGCCTGCCGCTGTACCGCTACTTTGGCGGCATGGGCCGCATGAGCCTGCCGGTGCCGATGATGAACGTCATCAACGGCGGCGCGCACGCCAACAACAATCTCGACCTGCAAGAGCTGATGATCATCCCCGTGGGCGCGCCGACCTTTCGCGAAGCGCTGCGCTACGGTGCCGAGGTGTTCCATGCGCTGAAGAAGATCATCGACGCCAAGGGCATGCCCACCAGCGTGGGCGACGAAGGCGGCTTTGCGCCCAATGTAGCGAGCCACGAGGCGGCCATCCAGCTCATCCTGGAGGCCATCGAAACGGCGGGCTACAAACCGGGCGAACAAATCGCGCTGGGCCTGGACTGCGCCGCCAGCGAGTTCTACAAGGACGGCCGCTACCACCTGGCCGGCGAAGGCCTGGAATTGAGCGCGCCCGAGTGGACCGACATCCTGGCCAGCTGGGCCGACAAGTACCCCATCATCAGCATCGAAGACGGCATGCACGAGGGCGACTGGGAAGGCTGGAAGCTGCTGAATGCGCGCCTGGGCAAGAAGCTGCAACTGGTGGGCGACGACCTGTTCGTCACCAACACCAAGATCCTGGAGCGCGGCATCAAGGAAGACGTGGCCAACTCGATCCTGATCAAGATCAACCAGATCGGTACCCTGACCGAAACCTTTGCGGCCATCGAAATGGCCAAGCGCGCAGGCTGGACCAACGTCATCAGCCACCGCAGCGGCGAAACCGAAGACTCCACCATCGCCGACATTGCGGTGGGCAGCAACGCCGGGCAGATCAAGACCGGCTCGCTGAGCCGCAGCGACCGCATGGCCAAGTACAACCAGCTGCTGCGCATCGAGGAAGACCTGGGCGACGTGGCGCACTACCCCGGCCGCGCTGCTTTCAATCAGACCTTCAACAACCAGGACTGAACGGATAAGCTTCGCCCCGCGGGAGAAGACACAACCATGCGCTGGATCACCGTCGTACTTGCTATTTTGCTGGGCGCCGTGCAGGCCGACCTGTGGTTCGGCAAGGCCAGCCTGCCGCAGGTGATGAGCAAACGCAAGCAACTGGAGGCGCAGCGCGCCACCAACGAACAAGCGCGTGACCGCAACGAGCGCACCGCCGCCGAGGTCAGCGACTTCAAGGACGGCGAAGAGATGGTGGAAGAGAAAGCCCGCGCAGAGCTTGGCATGGTCAAGTCCAACGAGATCCTCGTTCGCCTGACCGACAAGCGTTGAGAGGCTGAGCGTCTTTCGATCATGCCCGCTCGAAAAACTCTCAGCCTCTGAGCGCAGCGCGCGCCTTGCTGCAAACCGTCACGGCCACCGCCTTCACCGCCTGGGGCAGCCCCGTCACCTGGCTGGAAGTGGCGGCTTTCGTGGCGGCGCTGGGCATGGTGGCGGCCAATCTACGGGTGCATCCGGTGGCCTGGCCGCTGGCCATCTTCAGTTCGGCAGCCTATGCGGTGCTGTTTGCGCAGAGCAAGCTGTATGGCGAAGCGGCGCTGCAGTTCGTGTTCATCGGGCTGGCACTGTGGGGCTGGTGGCAGTGGTTGCGGGGCACCTTGCAAGGTGGCGCACTGCAGGTGCGCCATCTGCAGCGCCACCAGCGCTGGCAGGCGCTGGGCGCTACGTTGTTGGCATGGCCGCTGCTGGGCCTGTTGCTGGCCCGCGCGACCGACAGCGACGTGCCCTATTTCGACGCGCTGCCCACCGTGGCGAGCATCACCGGGCAGATTCTGCTGGGCCGCAAGCTGGTTGAAAACTGGCCCACGTGGGTGGCCGTGAACATCGTCAGCGTCGGCTTGTTTGCCTACAAGGGCTTGTGGCTGACGGCTTTGCTGTACGGCCTGTTTGCCGTGCTGGCGCTGTGGGGCTGGCGGCGCTGGCAGCAACTGGCGGCGGCACCCGTGGCCAGAGCAGCGCCATGAACCGCGACGGCGCAACGACTCGCACCGCCGCCTTGTGCGTGGCCGTGCTGGGTGCAGAGAGCACCGGCAAGACCACGCTGGCACAGAGTCTGGCGTTGTCGCTGAAGCCCATGCCGGGTGTGAGCAGGCCCGGTGACGGCGCGGCGCAGCTGCGCACGGCCTGGGTCCCCGAGGTACTGCGCCAGTGGTGCGACGAACGGGGCCGCACGCCGCATGCGCACGAGCAGGCCGCCATCCTGCAGGGCCAGCACGCGCGCATCGACGCCGCAGCGCAGGACCACGACGTGGTGATCTGCGACACCACGGGCCTGATGACCGCCATCTACAGCGAGCTGATCTTCGGTGACTCCGGTCTGCACGAGCAGGCCGTGCGACTGCACCGGCGCATGGCGCTGAGTCTGCTGATGGCGCTGGACCTGCCCTGGGTGGCCGACGGTCACCAGCGCGACGGCCCGCAGGTGCGCGAGCCGGTGGACCGCGCGCTCCGTGCGCTGCTGTTGCAACACGCGCTGCCCTTTGCCGTCATCGGCGGCAGCGGGCCGGCACGCTTGCAGCAAGCCCAGGCTGCGCTGGCGCCGCTGCTGCGCCGACGCAATGACGACACGCCTGCACC
>JBBQMM010000152.1:0-9293 GCA_038328935.1 Burkholderiales bacterium | reverse complement strand
AGTGGTGGCAGCAGTGGCGGCTGTGGTGGCGGCTGCAGTGGCGGCGGCGCTGCCTGCGGCTGCGCGAGCTGCCGCGGTGAAGGGTGTGACTGTGCTGGCGGCGGTCGTGAGGACGGCGCCGGTGGTGTCCGCCGCGCCTGTTGTGCCGCGCGTGGTCGCCAGGGCCGCGGGCAAGAGATCGGGTGCCACGTCAACGGTGGTTGGCGGTTGCGGCCGCGGCAGCGGTGTGGCGCCACCGGGGTCGGTGTCGCTCGACTTGGTGTTTGCAGACGCCGCGGCCTGTGCGCTGTCGGCTCTGCCCGCGAGGGCCCGGTTCAGTGCGGCGTGGCCTGACGCGATGCCGCCGTCCTGCGCTGCGGGGGACCAGCGCGCGCCGCTGAAGGTGGCCGGCAGGCGCGCCGTGGCGCTGCCACGGGCGCCGCCATCGGGCTCGCCAGCGCTGTGGCTCATGCTCGTGTTCATGCTCATGGTCTTGCCAGCGCCGTTGCCAGCGGCGTTGGAACCACTGCCGCCCTCCGGTTGGCCCGCGGCAGCGTCAGCCGCGGCCGCAGCAGCCGGGTCGGGCACCGCCGCTGTCGACGGGCCGGCGGTGGTCTCGGGGCCGTGGGTGCGCGCGGCCACCGCGATATCGGCGCCAGGGCCGGGCTCTGCATCGCCTTCGGGGCCCTGTGCTTTGCCAGCAGCCTTGCGTGCCCGGGCCGCTTCGGCGCTGCCGCCGGGCTCGGAGGTGGTGGCCGGGGCGCGTGCTGCGGCAGTTGCAGGCTTGCCCGCGTGCTGGGCCACGGCCTGTTTCATCGCGCGGTCGAAGCCGCTTTCGGCTGTGGTCTGGCGTTTGGCATGTCCGTTCTGATGCGCATCACGGGCCGCGCCGGCGTGCTGCGTGGCCGGCGACAACGCGGCCCCGTTCGACAACAAGGCAGACGGCGTGGGTGATGTGTTGATCATGGCGCTGTTCGGGAGTGGGGTTGATGTTGGGCGGCGGCTGCTTCAGCCGCCTGGGCTCGGCTGTGGTGCAGCCTTTGCTGCCCGGCGTCGTCGCTGTGGCGCTGTTCCTGGCGCTCTTGCTGGCGTTGGCTTTCGACGTTGCGCCGCTGCTGCAACTTCTGCACCTGCGCCACGCGCAGCTCGGCGGCCAGCAGGTCGGCTTGCAGGGCCTGGGTCTGCAGCTGCACATGGTCGAGCTGCCCCTGCTGCAAGTCCACCGCCTGTTGCAGGCGCTGCATGAAGCTGCGGTGCACCAGCAGCGCGTCGATGCCGGTGGTGCGGCCTTCGCGGGCGGGGTCGCGCGCTTCGGTGTCGCGCTGGTAGCCCTGCAGTTGCTGCAGTTGCCGCTGCAGCCCTTGCAGCCGAGCCTGCGCTTGCTGGCACTGGGCCTGCGCCTGGTCGCGCGCCTGTTCGGCGTGCTGCAGCAGGATGGCGAGGGCGCGTGTCATGGTCAGGGCTGGGCCAGCAGCAGCAACTGCGTGCGTGAATCGGCCAGGCTGGCGGCTTCGTGCATGTCTTGCTGGAGCAGCGCCATCAGCTGTGGTTGCAGCTGCACCGCGGCGTCCAGGTCGACGTCGTTGCCCGGCTGGTAGGCGCCCAGCTGCAGCAGGTCTCGCGCCTTGCTCAGCTTGGCCAGCAGGTGGCGCAGGCGGCGCGCGGCCTGCACGTGGCTGCGGTCGGCCACGGCCGTCATCACGCGCGATATCGAACGCTCCACGTCGATGGCCGGGTAGTGGCCGCTCTCGGCCAGCTCGCGGCTGAGCACCACGTGGCCGTCCAGAATGCCGCGCGCGGCGTCGGCAATCGGGTCTTGCTGGTCGTCGCCTTCGCTCAGCACGGTGTAGATGGCGGTGATGCTGCCCTGGCCGGCGCGGCCATTGCCGCTGCGTTCCACCAGCTGCGACAGCTTGGCAAAACAGCTGGGTGGGTAGCCCTTGGTGGCGGGTGGTTCGCCAATGGCCAGCGCAATCTCGCGCTGCGCCATCGCGTAGCGCGTCAGGCTGTCCATCAGCAGCAGCACATGCTGGCCCTGGTCGCGAAAGTGCTCGGCCACCGCGGTGGCGTAACCCGCGCCCTGCATGCGCACCAGGGGCGGTGCGTCGGCCGGCGCGGCCACCACCACGCTGCGCGCGCGGCCTTCGTCTTCCAGGATGTCCTCGATGAACTCCTTCACCTCGCGGCCGCGTTCGCCCACCAGCCCGACGACGATGACGTCGGCCTCGGTGTAGCGCGCCATCATGCCCAGCAGCACGCTCTTGCCCACGCCGGTGCCGGCAAACAGGCCCAGGCGCTGGCCGCGGCCGACGGTGAGCATGGCGTTGATGGCGCGCACGCCGGTGTCGAGCGGGGTGCGCACGGGGTCGCGGTCCATCGCGTTGATGGGCCGGCGCACCATCGGCGCTGGCTGCACGCCCTGCAGCGGGCCCAGGCGGTCCAGCGGCCGGCCGTGCGGGTCGACCACGCGGCCCAGCAGCCCGGCGCCCATGGGCAGGTGCAGGCCACGGTCTTCGCTGCGCCGCCAGGGCCGGCGGTGGCGGCCGAAACAGGGCGGCACCTCGGGCGCAGGGCGCGGGCGCACGGTGGCGCCGCTGCTCAGGCCGTGCACGTCGCCGCTGGGCATCAGATAGGCGCGGTCGCCGTTGAAACCCACCACCTCGGCCAGCACCGGGGCCTGTGCGTGCTGGCCCGGGCTGGTCTGCGGGGTGGTGTGAGTGCCGGTGTGCGCGCTGTAGTCATCGCTGCCGCTGCAGCCATCGGCGGCCAGCGAGTGCACCTCGCACACCGCGCCCACCGGGGCGCGCACGCCAGCGGCTTCCAGCACCAGGCCGGTGACGCGCAACAGCCGGCCGTCGGTGTGCAGCGGCCGCGGCTGCGCGGCGCAGGCCTGCAGGTCTTGCAGGTAGCGCTCCCAGTGCTGGGCGCGCTGCTGCAGCCGCACAGGGGTGCCCGCTGCGGCGGCAGGCAGGGCGGCCGAGGTGGCGCCGCCGGGCGGCCTGTCGTCGTCTGCGCTGTCGGTGCCAAAGTCAGCCTCATCGTGCGCGTTGAATTCAGTGCCGGCAGGGCCGCCGTGCGCTTCGGTGTCGATGGTCATGGGCCTTCAGGGGCGCTGAATTCGGCGTTGGATTCAGCGCTGTGTTCGATGCTTTCGTCGCCGCTGCGACCGGTGTCGAGCCCGGAGTCGGCCTCACTGACGGCCCCGCTGACGGCCCCGCTGACGACATGGGGAACGGTGGCCAGCCGCGAATGGTCGAAGGGCAGTGGCGGCACGCCGAAGGCAGCCACCGCTTCGGCCCAGCGTGTGTCGAGCCGCGCATCGACGGTGCCGACGTCGCTGTGCACGAGCACGCCGCCGCGGTTGATCGACGAGTCGGCTCGCAGCCTGGCGCCGCGTGCAGCCAGCGCCTCTTCGGCGCCCTGGCTGACCAGTGGCAGGTCTTGCGGATGCACGTGCACGGTGAGCTGGCGTGCGCTGTGCATCACGGTGTTGATGGCCTGGCGCGCCACCTCGGCCACGATTTCGGGGCGGGTCTGCACCTCACTGCGCAGCACCTGCTGCGCCAGCAGCAGCGCCGTGCGTGCCACGGCCTGCGCCATCACGCCGTCCATGGCCTGCAGCTGTTCGTCCAGGGCCACCAGCAGGGCGCCGATCTGGGCCGTGTTCTGCTGCGCGAAACTGTGCTTGAAGCCTTCCAACGCCACCAGCCCGTCGCGGTAACCGTCCTGGTAACCCGCCTGGCGCGCGGCCGTGACCCGCGCCTGCCACTCGACAGCGGTGGTGACGGGCGGCGCGCCGGCCGCCGCGGCGCCTGGTCTGGCGCTGCCGGGCGGGCCACCGTTCGCGCCGCCGGGGCCGGCTCCGTTGGGCACGCCGCCGCCGGGCGCCGTGCTCGCTGCGCCCCCGCGGCGCTCCGTGGTGCCGCGTTCTTCGCCGCGACGGTCTTCGGCGCGCCGTTCGGTGCCGGTCAGCGCGCCGGGCTGCCAGGCCGTGAAGCTGCCCAGCTCTTCGCGCGGGATGAAGCGGCTGTAGCTGCTGCCGGCCTTGCTGCCGGCCGGGGTTGCCACGTTCGGGTACGGGCCGCCTTTGCCGGCCGGGCGGGTGTCCCTGCGGTCAGACGAACTGCTCATCGCCGCCTCCGGCCAGCACGATCTGGCCTTCGTCGGCCAGGCGGCGCACGATCTTCAGCATCTCTTTCTGTTCGGCCTCGACGTCGGACAGGCGCACCGGGCCGCGCGACTCCAGGTCTTCCTTCAGCGTCTCCGCCGCACGGCTCGACATGTTGCGGAAGATCTTCTCGCGCAGCGCCGGCGTGGCGCCCTTCAATGCCACCACCAGCGATTCGCTCTGCACTTCCTTCATCAGCGCCTGGATGCCCTTGTCGTCGATCTTCTCCACGTCGTCGAAGGTGAACATGTTGTCCATGATCTTCTGCGCCAGGTCGCTGTCGGCCTCGCGCACGAAGTCCAGCACCGAGGTCTCGACGCTGGTGCCCATCATGTTGAGGATTTCCGCTGCCGCCTTCACGCCGCCCAGGCTGCCCTTCTTGCTGCGGTCGCCACCGGCCAGCACCTTGCTCATCACCTCGTTCAGGTCGCGCAGCGCTGATGGCTGTATGCCGTCCAGCGTGGCCACGCGCACCATCACCTCGTTGCGTTGACGTTCGGTGAACAGCTTCAGCACCTCCGAGGCCTGGTCGAAGTCCAGGTGCACCAGGATCGCGGCCACGATCTGCGGGTGTTCGTTGCGCAGCAGTTCGGCCACGCTCTGCGGGTCCATCCACTTCAGGCTCTCGATGCCGCTGACGTCGCTGCCCTGCATGATGCGGTCGATCAGCAGGTTGGCCTTGTCGTCGCCCAGCGCCTTGCGCAGCACGCTCTTGACGTATTCGTTGCTGTCGGCCACCAGCATGCGTTCGCTGGCGGCGAGCCGGTCAAAGTCCTCCAGCACCTTGTCGACGCGTTCGCTGGTGACGGCGCGCATCTTGGCAATCGCCTCGCCCAGCGCCTGCACCTCCTTCGGCGCCAGGTGCTTGAAGACGGCGGCGGCTTCTTCCTCGCCCAGGCTCATGAGCAGAATCGCGGCCTTGTCGACCCCCGCGTCGTCGGTTGCTGTTGCCATGGCTGGTGCTGTGTCGGGTGGGGGTGGTGTGCGGGCCGTCAGGCGGCGTCGCCGCTGACCCAGCCGCGCACGATGTTGGCCACCGCCACCGGGTTTTCACGCGCCATCGTGCGCGCCGCTTCCAGCCTGGGGTCGGTGGTCGGTGCCAGCAGGGCCGGTGTGCGGCCCGGGCCTTCGAGCAAGGCCCCGCCGTCCACCACTTCGTCGACCTGGCTGCCGGGCTCGGGCGGTGGAAGGGGTGCGGTGGCGGCCACCAGGGCGGGGCGGATGAGCTTGGTCACGATCAGCAGCGCCACCACAGCCATCGCCAGCGGCGCAGCCGCGGTCTTCAGCAGGTCCAGCACCCAGGGCTGCTTCCACAGGGGAGTGTCGTCGGCCGGCGGCGGGGCTTCGACGCGGAACGGCGCGTTCACCACCTTCACCACATCGCCACGCTCGGCGTTGAAGCCGATGCCTTGCTGCACCAGCGCCGTGAGTTGCTCAATTTCCTTGTCCGACAGCGGCGCGCTGGTGGTCTTGCCCTTGGCGTCGGTGCTGCTGCGGTGGTTGACCACCACGGCCGCGCTCAGGCGCTTCACGCTGCCGACCGCGTTCTTGGTCACGGTGGTGGTCTTGTCGACCTCGAAGCGGGTGGCGGCTTCCTTGCGGCTGCTGTTGCCGGCCACGCCGCCGCCAGCGCCTTGCAGCGGTTGCGCGGCGCCGTTGATGGGTGCGGTGGCCGGCGTCGGTGGCTGGTTGGCCGTGGCGCCAGGCACGCCGCTGGGTGTGGCGCTGCCGGGTTGGGTGGACTCTTCGCTGCGCTGCTCGCGCACCGCGGGCTTGCTGTCGGCGCCCTGGTTCGGGCGGTAGGCCTCGGCGGTCTGCATGACCTGCGCAAAGTCGATCTCGGCACTGACGCTGGCACGCAGGTTGTCACGGCCCAGCACCGGGTCGAGCAGCTCGAGCACGCGCTTCAGGTGGCTCGCTTCGACCTCGCGCCGGTACTGCAGTTGCTGCGAATCCAGCCCGGCGGCGGCATCTTCTTCGTTCGGCCCGCTGAGCAACGCGCCGCTGCTGTCGACCACGCTGACCGCCTTGCCGGCCAGTTCGGGCACGCTGCCCGAGACCACGCGCACGATGCCGGCAATCTGGTTGCGGTCCAGGGTGCGGCCGGGGTGCAGCGTGAGCACCACCGATGCCGAAGGCTTCTGCTGCTCACGAAAGAAGCCGTTCTGCGGCGGCAGCGCCAGGTGCACGCGGGCCGATTTCACCGAGTCGAGCGCCTGGATGGTGGTCGTCAGCTCGCCTTCGATGGCGCGCTGGATCTTCATGCGCTCCTGGCCCTGGGTCTGGCCGAAGTTGTTCTTGTCCAGCAGCTCGTAGCCGCTGCCGCCCACACCGGTACCCCCGGCGCCGCCACTGGGCAGGCCGGCCGCAGCCAGCTTCATGCGCAGTTCATGCACGCGGGACGAAGGCACCATGATCGTGCCGCCGCCCTCGGCGAAGCGATAGGGCACGTTCATCTGCGTCAGCCGCTCGACGACCTGACCGCCGTCCTTGTCCGACAGGTTCGGGAACAGCACGCGGTAGTCCGACGTGCGCGCCGAGCCGAACATCAGCGCCAGCACCGCCAGCAGGCCCACCACGCCGAGCGCCGCCATGGCCTGGGTGCGGGCGGGCAGCGCCAGCACGCGGGCGGCGAAGCCGTTGGAGGCGGGAACCAGCATGGTGGGTTTGGGCTGCGCGACGGCGTTGTCCATGGGGCTTGAGTAAGGAAGGGCGCGCGGTACTGATGTTGAATGGATCGATGGCGAAGGGCCCCAGGGCACAGGCACTGCGGCCGGGCCGCAGACAGCGCGACCCCTGCTGCACATTGTTGGTGTCGACCCGGTTGCACAGTGGGCCGAACAGGCCAGCATTGGCGCACTTGATCCGGTCTTGTCGGCGCGTGCCGCCCTCTAAAGTGCGCAGCGTGGCAGTGCCTGCAATGGCGGCCCATGCACCACCCGCAGCGGCCTGGCTTTTGCGTCGACCGGCCGCGCGGGCAACCCTTGAGGCACCGTCATGAACGACCTGCGCATCCAGGCTTTCGACTTTCAGGCCGCAGTGGCCCGCGCCGGTCTGCGGCCCGACGGCCTGCCGCGCACCGACGGCGCGGCGGCGGTGCCCGGCGGCTTCAAAGCCGCCATGGGCCAGGCCTTGCAAGAGGTGAGCCAGTCGCAACTGCAGGCGCAGCGCCTGCAGCGCGAGCTGACGCTGGACAACCCCACCGTCAGCCTGGAAGAAACCATGATGGCCTCGCAGAAGGCACAGCTGGGTTTCTCGGCCACGCTGCAGGTGCGCAACCGGCTGGTGCAGGCCTACAGCGAGATCATGAACATGCAGGTCTGAAGCTCGGGGTTCATGAGGCTCGCTGCCTGGTGCTTCGCGACATCATGAATTTGCAGGTCTGAAGCTGGGTTGTGAACCGGTGGGTCGCTCCTCACCCTTCACACAATGGATAGCGGCCGTAGACCCCCGTCAGGCTGCAGATGCGGCTGCGCCCCAGCGCCAGCATGTCCACGCGCAGACGTTCGCCATGCGGCGACTCGAACACCGCCGCGGTGGCGCCCAGCGCCGAGCCGTCGGCAGCCAGCAGCACGCGTCGGCCCTGGGTCATCTTCACGCCCGGGTGGTCCAGCCCGCTCACGCTGCGGTGCCCGCAGCTGCGGGTCTGGGCGCAGGCGCAGTCGGCAGGGCTGCTGCCGTTGGCGGCCGTCAGGGCCCAGCACCAGTGCTGGCCCTCGGTGGCAGGCACGGCGCTCAGGCTCATGCCCAGGCCGCGCCGGGCGGCCTCGAATCGGCCTTCGGTGAGGTCGGCGGCCAGCGTCTCGGCTGCCATCGCCAGACGTTGCCGTTCCATGCGCTGGCCCATCGCCGGCAGCGCCAGTGCGCCCAGGATGGCCAGCACCGCCAGGCCCACCATCAGTTCCAGCAGCGTCACGCCCCGGCTGCGAGCAGCCGTGGTGACTTCGCTGCGGGCAGCCGTGGTGACTTCGCCGCGGGCAGCCTCCGCACTCTGGTGGGCGTGTTCAGGCCCGTTCATCGGTTCCAGCATCCCGCGTTGGGGCCGGCCTGGGGGTAACCCTGGTCCACGGTCAGCGTCAGTGCCGGGCACGGGCCATCCTGGCTCTGTGGCCCCAGCGCGGTGGCGATGGCCGTGTACGACTCGCCCGCCGTGAGCTGCAGCTGCAGGCTGTAGCGGCCCTGGCGAGACTGCGCCGAGGCGTTGCGCAGGGCACCCAGCTCGGCGCTGTACATGCCGTGCAGCGCGCGGTGCTGTTCCTGGGCCAGCTGGACGCGCGTGAGCGCGTCCACGGCGTCCAGCCGGCCGGCACGCAAGGTGTGCTGGCGCCAGGTGGTGATGGCCAGCGTGGACAAGACGCCGACCAGGGCACAGGTCGCCAGGCATTCGATCAAGGTGTAGCCGTGCGCCGCCTGGCTGGGCTGCAGGTGCCTGCGCTTGGCTTGCCGAAGCGGCACCGCAGCGGCCGCCGGTTTCATGGCGTGGCGGCGCCTGCAGCCAGCAGCCGCGTGCGTTTCTGCGCCTGGTCGATCCAGCGCTGCAGGTTGCGCAGCGCCGCCGGGTTGACCGGCCGCCACGAGCAGCCCAGCCGCACGCCGCGCTCGGGGCCGTCGGCGCAGCCCATCGAGGCCACGTGGCGCAGCGTCAGTTCCACGCCGAACTGGGTTTGCGCGTCGAGATCGATGCGCACGTCGGCCAGCACGGTGCCGGGCTGCAGCGGTGGCACATCGGTCGGCAGCCACAGCGCACAGCCGCCCAGGCTGACGTCGACCACGCGCAGGTCGAGCAGCATGTCGGGCAACGCCGGGTGGCGCAGGCGCGCGCCCGGGGTGTGGCGCAGCAGCGGCTGCACGCGGAAGGCATTGCGGCGCTGGAAGCGGAATATTTCGTCAGGCACGCGGCATTGCAACGCGCTGACCGACGCGCCACGCACCAGCAGCAGGTCGTGCAGGTCGAACTGCAACTTCACACGTTGCAGGTAAGCGACCGCCACGGCCTCGTCGCTTTCCACCAGCGTGTCGAGGTGGTGCGAATCGTCGCGGGCGCTGAAATTCAGGCGCTGCGCGGCCTCGTCCACACCCAGCAGCGAGGTGCTGATGGCGGTGCCGTCGGGGCTGGAGATGACCACCGGCACGCCGCGCTCGCGCA
>JBBQMM010000151.1:0-9314 GCA_038328935.1 Burkholderiales bacterium | reverse complement strand
CGCGCCACCGCCAACGCGATGTTCGGCAATGCGGCCAGCGTGCTGGTGGGCGACTTCCTGTACTCCCGCGCCTTCCAGATGATGGTGTCGGTGAACCGCATGCGCGTGCTCGACGTGTTGGCCGACGCCACCAACGTCATCGCTGAAGGCGAAGTCCTGCAGCTGATGAACATGCACGACCCCGATCTGTCGGTGGCTGATTACCTGCAGGTGATTCGCTTCAAGACGGCCAAGCTTTTCGAGGCCAGCGCTCGCCTGGGCGCCGTGCTGGCCGGCGCCGAATCAGCGGTCGAAGAAGCCTGCGCGGACTATGGCCGGTCGCTGGGAACGGCTTTTCAGCTGGTCGATGACTTGCTGGACTACGAAGGCAAGAGTGCCGAACTGGGCAAGAACGTGGGCAACGACCTGCGCGAAGGCAAACCCACGTTGCCCTTGCTGCTGGCCATGGAACGGGGCACGGCTGAAGAGCGCGCGATGATCCGCCACGCGATTGAACATGGCGAGCTGCAGAAGCTGCCAGAAATCCTGATTGTGGTTGAACGCACCGGCGCACTGGATGCCACGCGCGCCGCTGCGCAGGACGAAGCCGACCGCGCCCGTCAGGCACTGGCAGCGTTGCCGCCCTCGCGGGCGCGGGAAGCTCTGATAGACTTATGTGATCGTTCGATCCACCGCTCATCGTGATTCCGGGTCGCACCGCGCGGCATCCGAGAGCCAGCCCGATGCCCTTGATCGGCAATGCAATTCACCCTTGCGTGGGCCCGGTGGCTGGTGAAGACGAGAACAGGGGTCTGGGGTGCTGTACAGCTGCCTGCAGATCCACCATCGGGGTGTAGCTTAGCCTGGTAGAGCGCTACGTTCGGGACGTAGAGGCCGGAGGTTCGAATCCTCTCACCCCGACCACCCAGTTCAGGCTCGTGCAGGAGCAGGGCCCGAGAATGCGATTGCCCTGCCATCTTCAGAGCCTGAATCTTTGCCAGAGCCTGAACCTTGGCCAGAGCCTGAACCTTCGGTGGACCGTGTCTCAACCGGTTGACAAAATGCCCCTTCGAAACCACACGTGCTCGATGCCCGTGGGCGGGCTTCAGGCTGTCTCTTGGGCCGTTTACACCCCGCTCAGGATCAGCGATCATCCACCGGCTATGCACAAGCTGATTTGAGTCGATGGCCACAGACGCCCCAGTAGAAGTTTCACCCTCGTCGCTGTCGGGCGTGGCCCGTGTACTCGTCAACGCCGGCAAGCTCAGCGCGAAAGCCGCCGAAGACCTGACCCGATCAGCGCGCGAACGCAAGGCCAGCTTCATCAGCGTGGTGATTGGCGCCGGCGCTGTCAAGCCCGACGACCTGGCGCATACGCTCTCCGGCGCCCTTGCCCTGCCCGTGCTCGATCTCAATGCAGTCGACATGCAGCGGCTGCCCCGCAACCTGGTCGACGCCAAGATCTCGAGTCAGTACCAGCTGATGGTGCTGGGCAAGCGCGGCAACCGCTTGTTCATCGGCGCCGCCGACCCCACCGACCAGGAAGCTGCAGAACGCATCAAGTTCGCCACTCAGCTGACACCCGAGTGGGTGATCGTCGAATACGACAAATTGATACGGCACCTGGATGCCTCCACCGCATCGGCCAACGAGGTGCTCGAGACGCTGGCCACCACCGACTTCGACTTCGACGTCACCGAAGAAGAAACCGCTGCGCCCGAGAGCAACGAAGTCACCACCGACGTCGAAGACGCGCCCGTGGTTCGCTTCCTGCAGAAGATGCTGGTCGACGCCATCAACATGCGGGCCTCGGACCTGCACTTCGAACCCTACGAATACAACTACCGCGTGCGCTTTCGCATCGACGGCGAGTTGCGCGAGATCACACAGCCGCCGATTGCCATTAAAGACAAGCTGGCGTCGCGCATCAAGGTCATCTCGCGCATGGACATTGCCGAAAAACGCGTACCGCAAGACGGTCGCATGAAGCTGAAGTTCGGCAGCAAGGCGATCGATTTTCGCGTCAGCACGCTGCCCACGCTGTTTGGCGAGAAGGTGGTGATCCGGATCCTTGACCCCTCCAGCGCAAAGCTGGGCATCGAGGCGCTGGGCTACGAGAAGATCGAGAAGGATCGGCTGATCACTGCCATCGGTCGCCCGTACGGCATGATCCTGGTCACCGGCCCCACGGGCAGCGGCAAGACCGTTTCGCTCTACACCTGCCTGAACATCCTGAATCAGCCTGGCGTGAACATCGCCACGGTGGAAGACCCGGCGGAAATCAACTTGCCTGGTGTCAACCAGGTCAACGTTAACGACAAGGCAGGCCTGACCTTTGCCGTCGCGCTGAAATCGTTCCTGCGCCAGGACCCCGACATCATCATGGTCGGCGAAATCCGCGACCTCGAAACCGCCGACGTCGCGATCAAGGCCGCGCAAACCGGCCACCTGGTGATGAGCACGCTGCACACCAACGACGCCCCCACCACGCTGACACGGTTGTTGAACATGGGCGTGGCGCCGTTCAACATCGCTTCAAGTGTGCTGTTGATCACGGCCCAGCGGCTGGCGCGCAAGCTGTGCGAGAACTGCAAGAAGCCGGCTGAATATCCTCGCGAGTCGTTGCTGAAGGCCGGTTTCAAGCCAGAGGAACTGGACGGCAACTGGAAGCTCTATCGGGCCGTGGGCTGCTCGGCATGCAACAACGGCTACAAGGGACGCGTGGGCGTCTACCAGGTGATGCCCATCACCGAGGCCATTCAACGGATCATCCTGAGTGAAGGCACGGCGCTCGACATCGCCAAGCAAGCAGAAATCGAGGGTGTGCGTGATCTGCGTCAGTCCGGCCTGATCAAGGTTCGCGCTGGAGTGACGACATTGGAAGAAGTGATTCTGGTCACCAACGAATAGCCGCCGGCCGGTCACCACCGTCCGCAACCACTGAACCGACGCCACCCGTCCTCGAACGCCCCACCCCACACGCATGGCTACTGCTGCAATCGCCAAATCGGCCAAGGAAATCATCTTCGAGTGGGAAGGCAAGGACAAGAACGGCAAGGTCGTTCGTGGTGAGATGCGCTCGGGCGGCGAAGCCGCTGTCACTGCCAGCCTGCGCCGGCAAGGCATCCTGGTCACGAAGCTGAAGAAGCGTCGCACCTCGGGTGGGCGTTCGATCAAGCAAAAAGACATTGCCATCTTCACGCGGCAGCTCGCCACGATGATGAAGGCCGGCGTGCCGCTGCTGCAGTCGTTTGACATCGTGGCGCGCGGCAGCACCAACCCGCGCATGACCAAGCTGCTCACCGACATCCGCTCCGACGTTGAAACCGGCACCAGCCTGTCGTCTGCCTTCCGCAAGCACCCGCTCCACTTCGACGCGCTGTACTGCAACCTGGTTGAAGCGGGCGAAGCGGGCGGCATTCTGGAAGCGCTGCTCGACCGCCTGGCCATCTATCAGGAAAAGACGCTGGCCATCAAGTCGAAGATCAAGTCGGCCTTGATGTACCCGGTCGCCGTCATCGTGGTCGCCTTTGTCGTGCTGACGGTGATCATGATCTTCGTGATTCCGTCGTTCGAAGATGTTTTCAAGTCTTTCGGCGGCGAGCTGCCGGCGCCCACCCAGGCCGTGATCTTCATGTCCAAGTTCTTCGTGCAATGGTGGTGGGCCATCTTCGGCCTGATCGGCGGCGGCTTGTACTTCTTCTTCGAAACGTGGAAGCGGTCCGAAAAAATGCAGATGATCATGGACCGCCTGCTGCTGAAGGCGCCGGTGTTCGGTGACCTGATCAACAAGTCGGTGATTGCGCGCTGGACGCGCACCCTGTCGACGATGTTTGCTGCCGGCGTTCCGCTGGTTGAAGCGCTCGACTCGGTGGGGGGTGCCTCGGGCAATGCCGTGTACCTGGTGGCCACCGAACAGATCCAGAAGGACGTTTCCACCGGCTCGGCATTGACCACCGCGATGACCACCACCGGTGTGTTCCCGAACATGGTGCTGCAGATGACGGCCATCGGTGAAGAGTCTGGCTCGCTGGATCACATGCTGGCCAAGGCGGCCGAGTTCTACGAAGAAGAAGTCGACGAGATGGTCAAAGGACTGTCCAGCCTGATGGAACCCTTCATCATCGTCATTCTCGGCACGCTGATCGGCGGCATCGTGGTGGCCATGTACCTGCCCATCTTCAAGCTGGGTGCCGTCGTTTGATGCAGCCGCGATGATGGCTGACGGATGGGCGCAGCTCAGGGCATTCTTTCCGCCCGAGATCTTCCTCTCGCCGTGGCTGCTGGGTCTGCTGGGCCTGGCCATCGGCAGCTTCCTGAATGTGGTGGTGCACCGGATGCCAGGCATGCTGGAACGCCAGTGGTGGGGCGACGTGGCCGCGCAGCTGTCCGACACCGAGTCGTTTGCCCGCCTGTTCCCGAAGCTGGCGGGTGACCACCGCGTGCAGCCCGCGGCTTTGTCCAAAAGCCTGGAAGCGGGGCTGCAGGCGCTGCCGCCTTTGGGTCTGTCACGGCCTCGCTCGCGCTGCCCGGCGTGCGGGCACAGCATCCGCTGGTACGAAAACATCCCCGTGTTCAGCTGGCTGGCGCTGCGAGGCCGGTGTTCTGCGTGCGGCTCCGGTATCTCGATTCGTTACCCGCTGGTCGAACTGGCCACCGGGCTCTTGTTCGGCGCCCTGGGCTGGCGGCTGGGCGCCCAGCCCGTGGTCCTGCTCTGGTGCGGCGCCGCCGCCGCGCTGCTGGCGCTGGCGCTGATCGACTGGGACACCACCTTGCTCCCCGACGCGCTGACGCAACCGCTGCTGTGGGCCGGCCTCGTGTGTGCTGCGCTGGGCTGGCTGCCGGGCCTGACGCTGGCGCAAGCGTTGTGGGGTGCGGTGGTCGGCTATCTGTCACTGTGGTCGGTGTACTGGTTGTTCAAGCTGATCACGGGCAAAGAAGGCATGGGCTTCGGCGACTTCAAGCTGCTGGCCGCGCTGGGCGCCTGGCTGGGCTGGCAGGCCATCCTGCCCATCGTGCTGATGGCTTCCATGATCGGCGCGCTGGTGGGCCTGGCGATGAAGGCCACCGGCTCGCTGCGCGAAGGCCGCTACGTGCCCTTTGGCCCCTTTCTGGCCGGCGGCGGCCTGGTCGTGATGCTGGCTGGCGTGCCGGTGGCACTGGGGTGGATCGGCTGGTGACCACTGCCGCATCGAAGCCGGGCCTGCGCCTGGGTTTGACGGGTGGCATCGGCAGCGGCAAGAGCACGGTGGCACAGGTGCTGGTGACCTGCGGCGCTGTGCTGGTGGACACCGACGCCATCGCACGCGCGATGACCCTGCCCGGTGGTGCAGCATTGCCCGCGTTGGCCGCCCACTTCGGCCAGCAGGCCATCGGCGCCGACGGCGCGATGGACCGCGCCCGCATGCGGGCGCTGGTCTTTGCCGAACCCGCTGCCAAGCAGCGGCTGGAAGCCATCCTGCACCCATTGATCGGCCAGGAAGCCCAGCGCCAGGCCCATGAGGCTGGGCAGCGAACGGTGGTGTTCGATGTGCCGCTGCTGGCCGAGTCGAGTCACTGGCGCAGCCGCGTGCAGCGTGTGCTGGTGATCGACTGCAGCGAGGCCACGCAGCTGGCCCGTGTCTCGCAACGCCCCGGCTGGACCGCCGAACTCGTGCGCCAGGTGGTGCAGCAGCAGGCCACGCGGCAGGCGCGGCGCGCCGTGGCCGACGCGGTGATCCACAACGACGGCCTGTCACTGCCCGAGCTGCACAGCCAGGCGCAGTGGCTTTGGCGGCAGTGGGCGGGGCAGCAATGAAACGCAGGCCGCCGCGCGCACGCGGGTGCGACCGGCTTGGCAAACCACCGCGCAGAGAGCCGTGCAGACCCGCCAGCCGACAAGCAGGCCGACAAGCGGGCCGACAAGCGGGAAAGCAGCTGTAGATGTGGCAGGCGTGCAGCTACAGCACCCTGTGAAACAATCCACGCGTTTGCGGCCATCCAGCAAACCTGTGTAGCACAAGCGTCTAGGCCTGCCTTGGTTCTGTACGAATACCCGTTCAACGAAAGCATCCGCACGATGCTCCGTCTGGAACACCTGTTTGAGAGACTGGTGCTGATGGTGGCGCGCGATGCAGCGGTGGACCACCACTTTGCGTTGTCCACGCTGTTCGAGATCATGGACGTGGCCGCGCGCGCCGACCTGAAGAGCGATCTGCTGAAAGAACTCGACCGGCATCGCAGCCAGTTGCAGGGTTTCAGGGGCCACCCGGGCATCTCCGAGCCCGCGCTGGACGCCATCGTCAAGCGCATCGACGACGCTTTCAACAATCTGAATCAACTGCAGGGCAAGGCCGGCCACTCGCTGTCGACCAACGAGTGGCTGATGAGCATCCGCAGCCGCATCAACATCCCGGGCGGTACCTGTGAATTCGACTTGCCGGGCTATTACGCCTGGCAGCAGTACCCGGCCACACGGCGGCGCGCCGACCTGCAAGGCTGGGTGGCCACGCTGGCGCCCCTGCAAGAGGGGCTGACGCTGCTGCTGGGCCTGTTGCGCGACAGCGGCACGCCGCAGCGCATGATGGCCAGCGCCGGCCAGTACCAGCAGAGCCTGGCGCCGGGCCGCACCTACCACTTGCTGCGCGTGCGCGTCGACGACGGTACCGATCTGGTGCCGGAAATCACCGGGCACCGGTTGATGGTTTCGGTGCGGTTCATGAAGCCCGACGCCGACGGTCGGCTGCGGGTGGCCGGCACCGACACACCGTTCGAGTTGGCGCTTTGCGCCTGAACTGCCGGTGGCCACCCAGAGCACCGAGCGCAGGGTGCCCTGCCCGACCTGCAAACGCCCGGCGGTCTTCAGCCCGGCCAACATCTGGCGGCCGTTCTGCAGCCAGCGCTGCCGCAGCGCCGACCTCGGAGCCTGGGCCAGCGAGCAGTTCCGCGTCGCCGCACCGCCCTCGGCCGAAGAGCTGGACGACGGCACCGGCCTGACGCAGCACAAGCCCGAGTGATGGGTGCCGGCTCGCGGCCCTGGTTCGCGGCCCCGACCTCCACCCACTGGCCAGGCTCTGCCATCGCCACCGCCTTCGCCTTCGCAAGCCCTGTCGCCATCGCCATCGTCATCGCCATCGCATGAGTGCATCGCAAGTCCTGGCCGGCAACATCCTGACGCCGGAGGGCTTTGTACATGGCGAGTTGCACCACGCCCTAGGCCGCATCACGGCGGTGCTGGGCACGCCCGTCGCCGAAGAGCAGGCGCGCGGCAACGGCCTGCCGCTGCTGCTGCCGGGTTTCATCGACCTGCACGTGCACGGCGGCGGCGGGTTCGACACCATGGCTGGCGGCGACGCCATCGTCCACATCGCCCGGGTGCACGCAGGCCATGGCACCACGTCGCTGCTGGCCACCACGATGACTGCGCCTCGCAGCGAGATCGAGGCCGCACTGCGCGCGCTGGCGCCACACATCCATAGCCGCCCCAGCGGTGGCGCGCGCGTGCTCGGTGCGCATCTGGAGGGGCCCTACATCAACGCCAGCCGCCTGGGTGCGCAGCCCGACTTCACCACCCAGGCCACGCTGGCCGAGGTGCTGGCGCTGCATGCGCTGGCGCCACTGATGCTGGTGACGCTGGCGCCCGAACTGCCGGGCCACCTGGCGCTGATCGTGCAACTGCGCAGCCACGGCTTCGTGGTGCAGGTGGGCCACAGCGCCGGCAGCTATGAAGACGGCGTGGCCGCGCTGGCAGCCGGGGCCAGTGGCTTCACGCACCTGTTCAACGCCATGACCGGCCTGCACCACCGTGAGCCCGGTATGGCCGGCGCTGCGTTGGCGCATGCGCAGCGCGCAGAGGTCATTCCCGACCTGCTGCACGTGCACCCGGGCGCGTTGCGCGTGGCGCTGCGCTGCATACCGGGCCTGTATTGCGTCACCGACAGCACCTCGGCCGCGGGCATGCCCGATGGCGACTACCGGCTCGGCCGCCACACCGTCACCAAGTGCCTGGGTGGCGTGCGGCTGGCCGACGGCACCCTGGCGGGCAGCGCACTGACGATGGACCAGGCGCTGCGCAACCTGGTGGATTTGGGCTTGACGCTGGCCGAGAGCTCGTTGCGCACCGCCACGCTGGCCGCACAGCATCTGGGTCTGCAGGACCGCGGCGTGCTGCAGCCCGGTGCCTGGGCCGACATCGTGACGCTGGACGCCGAACTGCAGGTGCGGCAGGTGCATGTCGAGGGCGATGCGGTGCTGGTGCCCGGCTGAGCAACAACGGCCCGCCAGCGCATCGCCGTGCTCAGCGGCTCAGGCTGCGCAAGAAGGCTTCCAGGTCGGCGCGCTGGCCGGCGTCCAGGTGCAACGGCCGCAGGATGCGCTCGCCGTCGGCGTGCAGCCGCTCTTCGTTCAACGCCGAATAGTGTTGCACCACGTCTTGCAGCGTGGCCAGGCTGCCGTTGTGCATGTAGGGTGCGCTGCGGATGAGCTGGCGCAGACCCGGCACCTTGAACTCGCCGAAGTGGCGCGGCTCCAGCACCACATGTCGGGTAGCCACGGCGCGCGGATCGGCTGCACCGACATCGTTATGACGACCCAGCCTCGTGTAGGCGCTGGATTGCAGCTGCAGCAGGCCCTGGTGACGCCCGGCATCCACGCCGCCCGGCACAAAAAACGGCATTCCGATGTCGGCAAACTCGCCATTGGAGAAGCCGGGGCCGGTGTGGCAGAAGAAGCACCGGCCCTCGCCAACGAACAGGCGCAAGCCGCGCTGCGCCGCTGCCGGGTAGCGTGCTGCCGCGCGCAGGTCATGGCGTGCCAGCGCATCCCGGAAGTCGTCAAAAGGCGAGCGCGGCAGCCGCAGCGTGGCCTGCCAGGCGGCCAGCGCCTTGGCCACGCCCACAGCCACCTGCTCGTCGTCTTCGGGCACCGGCTGGCGATGGGCGCGCTGGTAACCCGCCGCCAGATCTGCAGCGCCGCGCACGCGTGCCGCCAGGCCGGCGAGGGTGTGGCCCATTTCAGCGCTCGCCAGCAGCGGCGCCAGGCTGGCTGCCCACAACGAGTCATGTGCGCCGTCCCAGCCCCACCAACGCTGATGCACCGTGCCCAGCAGGCTGGGCGTGTTGCGTTGGCCGGCATGCAGCGTGGCCGAAGTCCCGGGGGTTGCCGTTTCCATCAGGTCCGGAATGTTCCGCGCATCCTGGAAAGACCGGGCGGGTTGGTGGCAACTGGCGCAGGACAAGCGACCATGGGCCGACAGCCGGGTATCGAAAAAAAGCGCACGCCCCCAGGCCACGGCCGCCGGCCGGCGTTCGGCGTGGTTGCTGCGGTCTTGGGGCACGGTCGGCGGCCAGGGCCCATGG
>JBBQMM010000150.1:0-9345 GCA_038328935.1 Burkholderiales bacterium | reverse complement strand
GAAGCCGGTCAGTTGCGGCTGGATCTGCAGCGCATGGAAGTCGGCGGCGCCATCGCCGCGGCCATCGATTCCGCGCTGCCCGCAGCGACGCTCAAAGGCATCGATCTGCGCACGGTTTGGAGCCCCGGCGGCAGCTGGGTGCTGGGCGACGCGGCGCGGCTGCAGCAGGCGGTGACCAAGCTGCTGAGCAACGCGATCAAGTTCACACCGCAGGGTGGGCGGGTCAGCGTCAGCCTGACACAGGCCCAGGGCCGGCTGCAGCTGGCGGTGAGCGACACCGGGCAGGGCATCGAGCCCGACTTCCTGGCCAGCCTGTTTCACCGCTTCCAGCAGCAGGACGGCACGCCCACGCGAAAACAAGGCGGGCTCGGCCTGGGCCTGGCGATCGTCCGCCACATGGTCCAGCTCCACGGCGGCACGGTGCAGGCGCAGAGCCCGGGCAGCGGGCAGGGTGCGACCTTCACGGTCTCGCTGCCGCTGCTCGACCCAGCTGCCTTGGGGCCCCTTGATGCTGCCCCGTTGCCGTTCGACAGGCAGGCCGACAGGCAGGTCGCCAGGCAGGCCGACACCGCGTCGGTGCAGCGACTGGACGGCGTGCGCGTGCTGCTGGTCGACGACGAGGCCGACATGCGCGCCGTCACAGGGCAGCTGCTGCAGGGTGCCGGCGCCGAGCTGTGCCTGGCTGCCAGCGCTGCACAGGGCTGGGCCGCGCTGCAGACCTTCGCTGCAGATGTCGTCATCAGCGACATCGGCATGCCGGGCGTCGACGGCTACGAATTCGTGCGCCACCTGCGCACCTGCCCTGCTGCCCAGGGCGGGCAGACGCCGGCCCTGGCCTACACCGCCTACACCCAGCCCGAGGACCGCGCCCGGGCGCTCGCCGCCGGCTACGAACAGCATCTGGGCAAGCCGGCGACGCCGGCGTTGCTGGTGCAGACGCTGGCCGGTCTGGCGCGGCGGCACGGAGGCAACGGCAGGCCACTGCCGTAGGCCGCCGCCGACACCGCAACCACCGTTGTGGGCGGCCCACAAGGCGCGGCGGCCGACAGACGGCGCGGTGGACACGGCCCATGCTGGCCACCGAAACCCACCCCCAGGAGAATTTTTCATGACATCGATCCTCACCAGGTCGCCGGCCTTGCTGAACGGTCGGCCGAACGGCCGGTCGATCCATCGGCCTCGCGGCCCACTGTGGGCCACCGCCACGCTGCTGGCAGCTGCGCTGCTCATCAGCGGTTGCGAGAATTTGAGTGACCGCCAGCGCGGCACGGCGCAAGGTGCCGGTGCCGGCGCGGTGGCCGGCGCGGTGCTGGGCGGTGTCAGCGGCGGCAACGCCGGGCGCGGCGCAGTGCTCGGTGGCGCCGTGGGCGCCATCGCCGGCAACCTGTGGTCCAAGCACCTGGAAGACAAGCGCGAGGCCCTGAACCGGGCGGGCGCTGGCACCGGAGTCGTCGTGGAGCGCACGCAGGACAACCGGCTGAAGATGAATGTACCCAGCGACGTCTCTTTCGACAGCGGCAGCGCCGATATCAAGCCGCAGATGCGCACGCTGCTCGACGAGGTCGGCCGATCACTTGAGCCCGGGGTGCGCGTCACTGTCGTCGGCCACACCGACAACACGGGCGGCGACGCTGTCAACGAACCGCTGTCGCGCGACCGCGCGCTGGCCGTGCGCGACTACCTGAGTGTGCGCGGCGTGCCGGCCGAACGGGTGATCGTGCAGGGCCGGGGCTCGCGCGAGCCGGTGGCCAGCAACGACAGCGACCGCGGCCGGGCGGCCAATCGACGGGTCGAGATTTTCCTGTCCGACAGCACCTCCTGAGGCGGCCCGTGGCAGGTTCGAGGCAGTAAGGGCCGTTCCGCAGGTCATCTCGTTGTGCCGCTCATCGCGGCAGGCCTTACCTGGCGGGCGGCGCGGGTGGCATCCGGTCCGCCATCATGTCCATCATCATCTGCATCGTGGCCATGTGGTCGGTCATCATCTGATGGCGCTTGGCCATGTCGGCCGGCATGCCTTTGCCGTCGCCCATGCCGGCCATGCCGGCCATGCCGCCCATGCCGCCAACGCCGCCCGGCGCGCCCATGCCCTGCATGCCGTGCATTTCCTTCATCATGGCCATGCCGCCCTGCATGGCTTTCATATGCTCGGCCATCAAGGCCTGCCGCTCTTCGGGCGTCTTGGCGCCCATCATTTTCTGGTGCATCTCCCGCATGGCCTTCATGCGCGGCTCCATCGCGGCCATGGGTGCGGGTGCAGCCATGTTGGCCATGCCGGGCGAAGCGGGGGCAGCGTTCATGGCCCCGGGGCTTGCACAGGCAGTGGCAAGGGCGGCAACTGACAAAGCGACGAGTGTGCGAAATGCGGTCATGGTGAACTCCTGGGGGGTTGTGGATCGCGCAGCGACGTGGGGGCTCTTCATCACTTGCGCTTTTTCATGACGACCCACGCCACGAGGCCAACCACGACGACAAGCAGGACGGGCATCCAATAGCCGCCATAGCCGCCCATCCAGCCAACACCACCCATGTTGCCGCTCATCATCGGCCCGCTTTGCGCAAAGGCGGCACCAGTCACGAAAGAGGGCACGGTACCAACGGCGACAGCAAACAAGTTCTTCATGGCAACTCCTGTAAAAACGGTGGACCCGACTGGCCGCGGACGCAGGGCGGACTAGACCAGCAGGGGAACAGACTTTCAAACCGCTGCGGTCCGATCAGACCCGTCTTCGTGCAGTCCCTGATCGCGGCCCTGCGCCGGCAACGCCCCGAAAACCAGAAGTCATTGCAGCCCGAGCGGAAAGCGCGAACTTACGCTGAGCGCCCGCCATGGTCTGTGCGCCAGCAAACACCCACTGGTGGTCCCGCTGCAACCGGAGCGGGTGTTCTTGCCGGGTCGATGCGACAGCAGGCTCCCCACGTTCAGGCGCCCAGGCTCCTGGTCCGGGACAGCCACGGCACGGGAAAGCATGACGTCCAACCCACCAGCGCCCAAAGCCGCGCACCCTGGCGGAACCCCGTCCCGAAACCGGCCCAAGGCCATTGGCAACCGTGGCTTCCCATCGCAGAATTCCAACTCTGCCGCAGGAGACCCGCGATGCCCATGTCCATTCAGATGCTGGCCGCTGCCAAGGTGTTCATTGCCCGCTCGACAGCAACGATGTCGCTGCCTTCGAGCTCGCCATCGCGCTGAAGGCGCTGGATGGCTTGAGCAACCCAGGTGGCATCGAGTTCTGGACCGCCGACTTCCCGCAGCGCAACCAGATCGCCGCCGCCGTCCAGGCCGGCACCGCGCAGGCGCAGTGTGTGGCGTCGTTGAAGGATCGCTGCACGCTCGTCAACATCGGTGCGCCGTTGCCCAAGCCATTCGTCACCGGCGAGTTCGACCGCAGCGGCTGGTTCGACTACTTCTACTCCGAAGCCGCCGACTTCGCAGGCAAGGAGACGACCAACCTGATGGACCGGTTGGTGATGGAGCAGATATCGAACATCCTGTTCTTCAAGCGCGTGCAGTCGGTGCCGAAGAACACCATTGCGCTGGCGCTGCCCTACGACCAGATCCCCGACGCGGTGTTCAAGGAGATGTTGCGCCTGCTTTCGCTGTGTCCGCTACCACCTCGGCGACGAGGCCACGGTGACCGACAACGACGGCGTCACCGTGCGGCTCGAGCGCGGCCCGCGCAGCGACGACAACAACAAGTTGATCGACGCGAGCTATGGCCAGGCGCTGTTCGCGCAGATGACGTCGGCCTACATCGAGGTCTTGAAGACGCCGCCGGTGGGCGTCAAGTGGCAGGCTTCGGGTGCGGGTTACTCGTCGTTCAACCCGATGAACGAGGACTTCACCGTCGGCGGTGTCAAGTACCGTGTGATCTCGGTGCCGACCTGAGTGGCGGGGTGCTGGTCGAGACGGGGCTCAGCCGAGGCGGCGGTGGTTCAGTGATCGGGCCCGCGCAGCGCCGAACGCCTGATCAGGTGCCGATCACCCCGCCATCGTCCTTGCGGATCGCCAGCGTCGCGCTGCGCGGCCGGCCGCCGGGGTTGAAGTCGGGCCAATTGGAGAACTTGCGCGGCTGCGCGGGGTCGCTCTTTTCGCTCGGCGTTTCGCCCGGGTGCTGGATGTTGACGAACAGCGTGCGGCCATCGGGCGCCCAGGTGGCGCCCGTCAACTCACAGCCGCTGGGCCCGACCAGGAAGCGGCGCACCTCACCGCTGGCGACGTCGCAGGCCAGCAGCTGGTTGTTGCCCAGGCGCGCCATGTCGCCCTTGCCGATGGCGCTGGTACTGATGTCGGTGCCGATCCACAAGCGCCCTTGCGGGTCGAAGGCGATGGTGTCGGGGCTGCTGAAGGCGTCGCCTTTGATGGTGCCTTTGGCCTCGGCGCGTTCATTGGCCGGGTCGCCTGCCAGCAGCAGGTGGTTCCAGCTGAAGGCCGTGCCGTCGAAGTCGCCGTCGTCTTTCCAGCGGACGATGTGGCCCATGGTGTTGTTGGCGCGCGGGTTGGCGGCGTCTACCGCGGGCTCGCCTGCCACGCCGCGGCGGCTGTTGTTGGTCAGCGTGCAGTACACCCAGCCGCTGCGCTCGTCGATGGCCAGCCACTCCGGGCGGTCCATCTTGGTGGCGCCCAGCGCGTCGCTGGCCTGGCGCGCCTTGATCACCACCTCGCCCTGGTCGGCAAAGCCCGCCGCTGCGGTCAGCGGGCCCTGGCCGTGCACCAGCGGCAGCCAGCGGCCCCGGCCGTCGCCGTCGAAGCGCGCCACGTATAGCGTGCCGTGGTCCAGCAGTGTGGCGTTGGCTTGGGCGGCGGTTTTGCCGTTGCCAGCGGGCGCAATCTTGTCGCGGCTGACGAATTTGTAGATGTATTCGAAGCGCGCGTCTTCGCCGCTGTAGACCACCGCGTGGCCGCTTTTGGTAACGCCCACCCAGGCACCTTCGTGCGCGGCACGGCCCAGCGCGGTGCGCTTCACCGGCGTGCTGGTGGGGTCCATCGGGTCGACCTCGACCACCCAGCCGAAGCGGTTGGGTTCGTTGGGGTTGCGCACGGTGTCGAAGCGCGGGTCGTGTTCGTTCCAGCGGTACCAGCTGGTCTTGCGGATGCCCCAGCGCTTTTCGTGTGCGGTGGGCTGGTCGCTGGGCACGAAGTAGTTGGCCCAGTTTTCTTCGCCCGACAGGTAGGTGCCCCAGGGCGTTTTGCCGCTGGCGCAGTTGTTCAGGGTGCCCAGTACGAGCCGGCCAGCGGGGTCGGCGCTGGTTTTCATCAGGTTGTGGCCGGCCGCGGGGCCGCCGATGGCAAACGGCGTGTTGGCGGTGATGCGCCGCGCATAGCGTGAAGGCCGCACCATCTGCCAGGCCCCGCCTGGGCCGCCCTGCTGAAGTTCAATGACCGCAATGCCGTGGGCGGCCTGGCTCTTGGCCACCTTCTCGGGTGTCCAGCTGGACTGGCCGCCCGGGTGCAGCAGGCCGTCATCGGTGTATTCGTGGTTCATCACCAGCAGCCCGCGTTGCGCACCATTCAGCGCGTAGTAGTGCAGGCCATCGTGGTGCATGCCCATCTGCACCGCCTGCTCGGCAGCGCTGTTGCTGGCGTCCAGTTTGAAGGCCGGCATGTGGCCGGCCATGCCCACCGGTTCACCCCACGGGGCCAGCACCTGGGCCGTGTAGCCGGGCGGCACCACCACCGCGTCGGCGCTGCTGGCCGCCACGCTCTTGAACCCCAGCGTGCCACCACCGAGGCCTGCCGCACAGCCCGGCAGGGCGGCCGACAGCGGGCCCAGCAGCCCCACCAGCGCAGCCGCGCCACCGCCCCGCAACAGCTGGCGGCGCGCCGGGTCGCTGACATCATGGATGCTGGGGTTGGACGAGCGGTTGCTGTCCTCCATCTGCGAGAAGTCTTTGGCCATGCTCGAGCGTTCGGAGACTGTGAAGATTTCGATTGTGGCCGCGCCAACAGCGTGTGCCCCGGGCCCAGGTAGCCGGCTCAAGCCGACCGCCCACACCCGCAGCGCCTACCCCTTGCCCGCCGCTCCGCGCTGGCGCAAGGCCACAAGCACGGCGCGCAGCCGCTCGCGCTGCGGCGGCTCGCCGGTCGTGCGGCGCAGGGCCTCGGCCAGCCACTGATCGGGCGCAACAGGTTCTTGTTCAGCGGCACGGGTGCGGCGCGTCTCCAGTGCCGCCTTCATGGCCTGCAGCTGCAGCTCGCGGCGCGCTGCTGCAAAGGCCGGTGCCGACGGCAGGTTCCAGGCCGCTTCCAGCTGCAGCAGCACGGCATCGTGGCTCAGTGCGTCGTGTGCCGTGGGAGCTGCCGCAGCGGCCAGCCCAGCGCGCTGGCGCAGCGCGGCTTCCCAGACTTCGGGCAGTACGGGCAGTGCGGCCCACTGCTCTGCCAAAGTGATGGCTGCGCTGGCGTCGCCGGCCTGACCCTTGTCGGCATCGGCATCGGCATCGGCTGGAGCAGTGGCGTCGGCAGGGGTATCCGCGCCTGCATCAACACCTGCCGCGTCGCGTTCCCGCACCTCGCAAAGCGCCAGCTTGGAGGCCAGCGCGTCGCAGGTGGCCAGCCAGCTGCGCTGGTGGCTGCCCGCCAGCCACTGCAGTGCGGCCTCGCGCGCGCGCCAGAAGCGCTGCTCCAGTGCCGCGGCTTGGGCACGGGGCGCCGGGCCGGCGCGCTGCCAGAGCGCGTCCACTTCCGCCAGCGTGCGTTTGGTGTCGGCCGGCTTTGCCTCGCCCAGCGCTTCCAACCGTTCGATCAGCGCCACGCGTTCGTCGGCATAGGCCTTGAACTCTGCGTCGCGGGCGCTGAACATGGCGTCCAGCGCCGAGCGGAACGCGGTCCACAGCGCGTTTTCGGCGTTGCGCGGCAAGGGCAGCGCCTTGGCGCACTGCTGCCACTGCGCTTGCAGCGTTCGCACCTCTCCCACCAGGTCGCGGCCTCCGGCGCTGCTGGCGCCGCCAGCGGCCTGGGCGCTGGCGGCGAGGGCCTGGGCGCGTTCGATGAGTGCCTTGCGGTCCTCTTGTGCGCGCCCCCAGGCGCCGTCCAGCGGCGCCTGCAGCCGCAGCACGGCGGCGTCCATGCGCTCGGCGAGCTTGTCGCGGGCCTTGTGCGGCACCGTGTGTTCCAGCGGCCCGAGCTTGCGCCACTCGACGCGAAACTGCTCCAGCGCCACGATGGCAGGCCGCAGGTCCGTGTCCGCCTGCGCTTCGTCAGCCGCGGGCACGGCCACGCCTTCCAGCGTGTCGAGCAGTTGCCGGCGCGCTGCCAGGTTCTGTTCGCGCACGGCGCCTTGTGCTGCCTTGTGCGCGGCCAGCGGCTCGTAGGCGGCTTTCAACGCGGCATCAAAGCGTTGCCACAGGGCCCGGCTGCTGGCGCCGCCCAGGCGGTCGAGTTCTTTCCAGCGCGCGCGCAGGTTGTCGATGAGATCGGCATGCGCCTTGAGCTGCAGCTTGGGCGGCTGGCCTTCAGGCCCGGGTGCGCAGCTGCTCGCCAGCACTTCGGCCTCTTGTGTGAGGTCGTCGCGCGCGCGGCTGCCGGCCCAGTGCTGCCAGCCGCGCAGTTCGGCATAACCGGCTTGCAGCCGGTCGATGCGCGGGCGCAGCGCCTCCGCCGCGGCGCCGGCGTGCAGCAGCTCGTCGACTTCGATCAGGTGCTTGTGCGTCTCGGCCACCAGGCCTTCGGCGAGCCGGGCCTCGGCCCGTGTGAGCACGGCGTCCAGCGCGTCGCCGCGTTCACTGCGCACGGCGCGTTTGTGTTCCTGCGCCTGTTCACGGCGCTGCGCGCGTTGCTGCTGGCGGGTGTCTTCCTGCGCACGCTGCCAGGCCTCGAAGCGGCTTTCCAGCAGGCTGTTCAGACGGTTGTCGGCCAGCGGCGGCAGCAGCTTCCACTGCTGCGCCGGGCGCAACGGTGTGGCCCTCGCCGCCACGGGCGCCGGGGCGCTGGCTGGCGGCTCGACGGGCAGGCTTGGCGGGGCATCTTCCGGGATGTCTGCCGGTGCATCTATCGGAGCATCTGCCGGTGCATCTGTCGAGGCATCTGTCGGGGCATCTGCCCGGGCATCCGACTGGGTCTGTCCGTCGACTTCAACGGGGGTTGCAGCTGCGGTCGCCGCTGCAACCAGGCCTTCGGGCTCGGCTTCGGGCGGGTTTTCGGCGGGCGCGGGGGGCAGTTCTTCAACCGCAGTCTGGACCGGGCTTGCGGACAGGCTCTGCGCCGGCTCTTCGTCTGCAGCCTGGACCGGGACATCGGCCTGCACCGGGTCGACGGCAACGGGCGGTTCAGAAGTCGGTGCAGCCGAGGCGACAGGCTCGGGCCCCGGCAATGGGCGGGGCAGCGCCTCGTCCACCGCTGGGTCCACCGCCGGGTCCACCGCCGGGTCCGGCACTTGGCCCGGCGTTGGGTCCGGCACTGGGTCCAGTCCCTGGTTCAGTCCCGGCTCCAGTATCTTGTCCAGCAGCGCCAGGCGTTCTGCCAGCGCCCGTGCCGTGGCCACGCCCTCGTTGAGTGCAACGGCCGGCGCTGCCGCCTGCGCGCCAGGCGGCGCCGCGGTGGCCAGGGCCTGTGCGCTGGCCGTGGCTTCGCTCAGCAGGCTGGCGGGCTGCGCGCCGCTGGCCGTGTCGGTGCAGGCGGTGTGCAACTGTTCAACCGCCTTGCGGGCGTCGCTGGTCCAGCGCTTGAGGGCGGCTTCATGGTCGGCCCGCTGGCGCGTCAGCGCCGACAACTGCGTCGTCAGCGCGGCAAAAGCCTCGCGCTGTTCAGGCTGCAGCAGCGCGGCATCGAGCGCCGACCAGGCGCGGTCGAGCTCCACCGCGCTGTTCACGGGAATCAGCGCTTCCGCGGCCAGCGCCTGCGCGGCGTCGATCAGCTTCGCTGCCTGCGCGCGCGTTTCCCGCTGCGTGCGCAGGGCCTGCGCGCGCTGCTTGGCCAGGCTGTGCACGCGGCGGTCATGACTGCGAAAGGCCCGCTCGGCCTCTTTGAGCGCGTCTTCGCCGGCCAGCGCGTTGATGGCGGCCAGCTTGGTCGGCAGCGGCGCCGGCGCCTGCGCCAGCGCCAGCAGCGCGGCGTTGTCGCCCAGCGCGGCCTGCAGCCGGGCATCCCAGTCGATGACGGGTGCTGCCGGGGCGGCCTTCTTGGCAGCCGCTGCCTTGGAGCCCTTGGCGCCAGCGCCGGGACCTGCCTCTTTGGCAGCCGTCGTGGCTGCATTGGCTGCAGTGCCAGCCGCCGGGTCGGCCGTGCCGGCCGCGGGCGTCTTCCTGGGTGCGCCGGGAACGCGCACCTTGTATTTGAGAATCCAGTCCAGCATGGGGTGCCCATCACGCGAATCAACAAGGTCCGCATTGTGTGGGCGATGGCGCCAG
>JBBQMM010000149.1:0-9351 GCA_038328935.1 Burkholderiales bacterium | reverse complement strand
GCAGCAGCTCGATACCGGTTTCGTGCGCGGCGGCATCGTCGCATCGTGCGTGAACGTGTGCTGTTGGCTGCAGCCAACCACATGAACCTGAGCCCCAGCGATGCGCGACTCCAGCGTCTGTTCGCCAGCGACCCGCAGTTTGCCCAGGTGCGCAACCCCGACGGCAGCGTGAACCGCGAGATCCTGGCCATGCAGGGCATGAGCTCCGAGATGTTTGCTCAGCAATTGCGGCAGGAACTTGCCATGCAGCAGGTGCTGGGTGGCGTTGGGCGCTCTGCGCTGGCGCCCGCCAGCATCGTGGCTGCTACGGTGGACCCTTTGTTGCAGCGGCGCGAGATCCAGTTCCAGCGTTTCGATCCCGTGGCTTACCGCGAGAAGGTCAAGCCCACCGAAGCCGAAGTCGAGAGCTTCTACAAGAGCCATGCCGACGATTTCAAGACACCTGAACAAGCCACCATCGAGTATGTAACGCTCGACCTGGCTGTACTCGGCGCCGCAGCTGCGCCCACCGATGCGGAGATTCGCAAGTTCTACGACGACAACGCGGCCCGCTTCACGGCCGCTGAAGAGCGGCAAGCCAGCCACATCCTGATCAACGCTGACAAGGATCAGGCGGCAGCGGTCCGACAAGCCGCCCGTGCCAAGGCCGAAGCCCTGCTGGCGGAGGCCCGCAAGAACCCGGCAGCCTTTGCCGATCTGGCGCGCAAGAATTCACAAGACACCGGCAGTGCGCAGCAAGGCGGTGAACTCGGTTTCTTCGGCCGCGGCGCCATGGTCAAACCGTTTGAAGATGCGGCGTTCGCGATGAAGCAGGGCGACCTGTCGGGTCCGGTGGAAACCGACTACGGTTATCACGTCATCTTGCTCACTGGCGTGAAGGGCGGCAGCAAGCGGCCCTACGAGGAAGTCAGCGCCGAGATCGCGGCCGAGCTGCGCAAGACAGCCGCGCAACGCCAGTGGCCGGCCACGGCCGAACAGTTCACCAACACGGCCTATGAGCAGTCCGACAGCCTGCAGCCGCTGGTGGACAAGCTCAAGCTGAAGAAACAGACCGCCACCGTGCAACGCAAGCCGTTGCCCGGCGCCACGGGCGCACTGGCTTCGACGAAGTTGCTGGACGCTGTGTTTGGCCAGGAGGCGCTGACCAACAAGCGCAACACCGATGCCGTTGAAGTGGCGCCGAACCAGCTGGTGGCAGCCCGTGTCGTCCAGCACACCCCAGCACGTGTGCAAGCGCTGGCCGAGGTGGTGGACAGGGTGCGTGAGCGTGTCACCTCCGAGCAGGCACAGGCACTGGCGCGCAATGAAGGCCGGGCGCGTCTGGCCGCCGTGCAACAGGCCGGCGCCGCAGCAGAAAAGCTGTCGGGCACTGCCACGGTCTCGCGTGCGCAGCCCCAGGGTGTACCCAAGGCTGTGCTAGATGCCGCGCTGCGCGCCGATGCCGACAAGCTGCCCCAGTTGGCAGGCGTCGAGTTGCCCGAGGGTGGATTTGTCGTGCTCCGGATATCGGCCGTGTTGCCGCGTGAAGCGGTGCCCGGTGGCGAGGCCACGCTCAGCCAGCAGTACACGCAAGCCTGGGCGGCAGCCGAGACCGATGCTTACCTGTCGGCGCTGAAGCGGCGCTACAAGGCCGATCTGAAGCCTGAAGCAGCCCGTGCAGTCACTGCCGCGGAAACGACGCCGCCTCGCTGATCGGTTTGCTGATCTGGTTGCTGGCCTGGTTGCTGGCCTGGTTGCTGGTCTGGTTGCTGGTCTGGTTGCTGCCAGGAGCGCTGAAGCCGCGGCGCAGCAGCTTCGGGCGGCCGCGGCCGCGGCCGGTGCCTAAGCGTAGATTCAAGAGGTCCCTGAATCACCTGTTCTTCAGCTCTTCAGTCAGGGCAGACCAGGGCGTTATACTTCCCGATTCTGCGGTGGCTGTAGCTCAGTTGGTAGAGTCCAGGATTGTGATTCCTGTTGTCGTGGGTTCGAGCCCCATCAGCCACCCCAAACAAAGCAGGCATTGGCGCGGCCCAGGCCCCTGGTGCGCGGCTCACGGCTCCCGGCGCGCGGATCATGGTCGATAAGACACCACCGCCCACGGCACCCGCAGACTGCATCTGCTGCAACATCACCATTGGAAACGCCCTGTTGGCGCTCGCCAGCCGCTGCGCGCTGAGCGGCAGCCGCGTCGGCGGCGGTGGACGCCGCCGAACTCAAGCGTCGTAACCCGGGCTCTCGCGGTCCAGTTTGCGCAGCAGCGCGGGCCAGGCCAGGTGGGCGCCCTGGCCTGCGGTGGCGACTTTGGAGACATGGGCGTTGGCTGCAATCGGGCCCGGCCCGATCAGGTTCAGTTCAGCACCGCCCGATTGCGCGTCGATCTGGATACGGCAGGCGTTCTCGAAGAAGTACATCTGCAAGAAAGCGTCCTGAATCGTGCGGCCCACCGTCAGCAGGCCGTGGTTGCGCAGCATCAGGTAGTTGGCAGGGCCCAGATGGGCTTGCAGACGAGGCTTCTCGTCGGCGTTCAGCGCGATGCCTTCGTAGTCGTGGTACGCGAGTGAATTCAGGATCAGCGTGGACTGCTGGCTCAGCGGCAGCAGGCCGGCCTTCTGGGCGCTGACCGCCACACCTGCGCGGCTGTGGGTGTGCAACACGCAGCCTGCGTCGTCGCGCACCGCGTGGATGCAGCTGTGAATGGTGAAGCCGGCCGGATTGACCGGGAACGGCGACTCACGCAGCTTGTTGCAGTCCTGATCGATCAAGACCAGACTGGACGCGGTGATCTCGTCAAACATCAGCCCGTACGGGTTGATCAGGAAATGGTGTCCCGGGCCGGGGACGCGTGCCGAGATGTGCGTGAACACCAGGTCGCTCCAGCCATAGACGGCCACCAGTCGGTAGGCCGCCGCGAGAGCGACGCGCAGTTGCCATTCTTCGGCGGAAACAACTTCCTTGAGCGAGGGGATTTTCATGACGGGTCTCGGGTGGATGTGAATCTGAGCCTGGGGTGGCCAGGGGCCTGAAGCCATCGGCGAGTCTGTGGCTGGCGCACGACCAGCACAAGTGGGTCAACTCCCCCGGGGCCGTGGCCGCAGGCCCGCGTTCACCACCGCCCAGGACGCAGGCCGTGCTGCCGCCCAGGACGCACGCCGTGCTGCCGCCCAGGACGCACGCCGTGCTGTCACAGCAGCGCCTTCGTTCAGGCCACGGCGCCCACCGCCTCGACTTCCAGCAGCAAGCCGTGGTGCAGCTCGGGCACCGGCACCACCGCGCGCGCTGGTCGGTGCGGTCCGGCCCAGTCGGCATAGACGGCGTTGAAAGCCGGCCAATGCCCGATGTCGGTGATGTAGACACGGACCTGCACCAGACGCTGCACATCGCTGCCGGCTGCCGTGAGCGCTGCCTGCACGTTGGCCAGCACCTGCCGGGCCTGCTGCTCGAAGGGTGCGCCAGTGAGCTTGACGCCCTGTGGCGTGATGGGCAGTTGGCCGGCGACGAAGGCCAGGCCCGAGGCCACGGCTACATGGCTGTAGTGACCGCCGGGAGCGGCCATCGTCGCCGGCGACAGGGTGCTTACGGATGTGTTCATGGCGCCAATGATGTACCCAAATTCGCGTTCCAAATTCGTGTTCCAGGTGCGTGCTCCACGTGTGTGTCCACGTGTGTGCTCCAGGTATGTGATGGCGGACGCGTCTTCATGGCTGGCGCCTGCGTATTTCACGCCGTGCGTGCGGCAGCGCTGCCGCCCTGCCGTTATTCTGCGGGCGCGTCGCGGCCCAAGACCTGCGGCGCAACACGGGAGCACTGCAATGAAGTCCGACATCCAGATCGCCCAGGAGGCGTCGCCACAGCCCATCAGCCAGGTCGCCCAACGTCTGGGCATACCGGAATCGGCCATCGAACCGTACGGCCGCACCAAGGCCAAGATCGCGCTGTCCTATATCGACACGTTGACGGACCGGCCGCAAGGCAAGCTGATCCTCGTCACCGCCATCAGCCCCACGCCGGCCGGCGAAGGCAAGACCACCACCACCGTCGGCCTGGGCGACGCGCTGTGTCAGATCGGCAAAAGGGCCGTCATCTGCCTGCGTGAGCCCTCACTGGGCCCCGTGTTCGGCATGAAGGGCGGGGCTGCCGGTGGCGGCTATGCGCAGGTCATTCCGATGGAAGACATCAACCTGCACTTCACGGGCGACTTCAACGCCATCGCGCTTGCCAACAACCTGCTGGCAGCGATGATCGACAACCATATCCACCACGGCAACGAGCTCGGCTTCGACGTGAGGCGCATTGCGTGGAAGCGCGTGATGGACATGAACGACCGCGCGCTGCGGCAGCTAACCGTGGCGCTGGGTGGGCCAGGCAATGGTTTTCCGCGCGAGGACGGCTTCGACATCGTGGTCGCCTCCGAAGTGATGGCCATCTTCTGCCTGGCCATTTCGGTGCAGGACTTGAAGGAGCGCTTGGGCAACATCGTCTGCGGCTACAACCGCGAACACAAGCCCATCCTCGCGCGCGATCTGAAGACCCATGGCGCGATGGCCGCGCTGTTGAAAGATGCCCTGGCACCCAACCTGGTACAGACCCTGGAGCACACACCTGCTTTCCTGCACGGCGGCCCTTTTGCCAACATCGCGCATGGCTGCAATTCGGTGCTTGCCACGCGCACGGCGCTGCGCCTGGCTGACTATGTGGTGACCGAGGCCGGTTTCGGCGCCGACCTCGGGGCCGAAAAATTTGTCGATATCAAGTGCCGCAAGGCGGGCCTGAAGCCGGCCGCCGCGGTGTTGGTGGCCACCATCCGCGCGCTGAAATACCACGGAGGCGTCGACGTCCAAGACCTTGCGCGGCCCGATCTGGACGCCTTGCAGCGCGGCATCAGCAACATCGAGCGGCACGTCTCGAACATCACCAAGCAGTACGGATTGCCCTGCGTGGTGGCCATCAACCACCGTACCGAAGACAGCGACGCCGAGGTGCAGCTGTTGACCGACCAACTGGCTCACCTGGGCGTGAAGGTGGTGCTGGCGCGGCACTGGGCAGAAGGCGGCAAAGGCGCGGTCCAACTTGCGCACGAGGTGGTGCGCCTCTGCGACATGCCCAGCCATTTCAGGTTCGTCTATGAAGCGGAGCTGCCGCTGTGGGACAAGATGCGAGCCATTGCAACGCAGATCTACGGTGCGCAAGACATCAGCGCCAATGCCAAGGTGCGGGCCCAAGTCCAGCGCCTGCAGGACGGTGGCTACGGCCACTACCCGGTGTGCGTGGCCAAGACGCAGTACTCCTTTTCAACCGACCCGCAGTTGCGGGGCGCGCCGAGCGGGCACGTGGTGAACGTGCGCGAGGTTCGCCTGGCCGCCGGTGCCGAGTTCGTCGTCATGGTCTGTGGCGACATCATGACCATGCCGGGGCTGCCCAAGGTGCCATCGGCCTGTGCCATCGATGTCGGTGGTGACGGCAGGATCGTTGGTTTGTTCTGACCGCGTACTGCAACCCGGCTGCTGGCAACCCTTGAGCGGCACGTCGCGGGTGCGGCCCACCCCGGCAAGGGGAAATGACCAACGGCCCCGAAGGGCCGTTGGCTGTGAACATAGGCCGGCGAGGCCGGCCTGTAACGCGTGGGGATCAGCCCTTCTTCGCCCAGGCGCTGCACCATCCAGGGCCAGCCACTTGCTTGGTACCGAACAGCGGGCAGCCACCCCAGGCGTCGGTAGCCTTGCCTTGGTACAGCGCGCAGTTGTTGCACTTCTGGTCCTTGGTGTGCTTGGGGAACTTCTTGGCGTCGGCCTTGGTGGTGTCGGCCACGTAGCCCAGCGCCACGGCTTGGGGGTCTTTCTCGTCAACCTTGGCCTGCGCGTGGGCGCTGGATGCGGCCAGTGCCGCTGTGCCGCAGGCGGCAACTTGCATGAGGAAAACGCGACGGGTATTGCTCGACATCGAAAAGTCTCCTGGATCGAAAGGGGATGAGAACGAAAGGGTTAGAAAAGAAAAGGCGGGTTCGAGAAGAAACGGGTTCGAGAAGAAACGGATACCGTTGCTTCTGCCGTTGCTTCTGCCTTTGCTTCTGCCGTTGGCTTCAGGTAGTGGTGGGTGATGGCGCGACAGCTGCAGCGGCTGCTGCAGCAGCCGCATTCGCACCCAGGCAGGTGTTGCATCGACCCAGACCTCGCAACCGCGGATCAGGCTTGCCGTCACCGGTCTTGAAGTTGGCGTGGCAGCGGATGCAGACGTACATCTTGGAGCTGGACATCATCGGCTTGACTCCGGGCTCGGCATGCGGGCGAGCGGCCGTGTACTCGGCCTGGGTCTGGCGCAGCTTGGGGCCAGCCGAAGCTGCGGACGGGGTGGGCGTGCGGCGAGTATTCATGGCTGGTGCTGGTCCGCCGGGGCGGATGGGTCGACGCGAGGCCCCTATTGTCCAATGAAAACGACCCGCTCGCATCCAGACTGTCATTGCTGCGGACAATTCGGTGCATGTCATGACTCATCAACGCGCTGCCGTAGCCCCTGGTTGACTGCTCGACTCATGGGGATGTGCCGCGGCTTCCGCGCGCGTTCTGATCGAAATCCGGTACATCCACCTGGCAGGAAATACCGCGGCCTGCGACTTCTGACCAAGCCACGCGGCCCGACAGGGCCTTGACGCGCTTGCGCACGCCGCCCAGGCCGAGCCCGTGCGCCCAGGCTTCGGGGGCGCGGCCTTCACCGTCGTCGGTGACGCGCAGACGCAAGCGGCTGCCGGCCAGGTCGAGTGCCACTTCTACCCGCGTGGCGTGCCCGTGGTAAAGCGAATTGCTGACCAGTTCGCGCAGGATGCGCGTCAGTGCCGACCACTTCACGACGGTCAGGCGCAGGTCGTGGTCGATGCAGATCGACCACACCAGTTCGGCGCGCGCAGCGGCCAGCCGCTGCGTGAGGTCGGCCTTCCATTCGCCGGCGGCATGAGACAGCGCCTGTTCGGGTGCGGCCAGGCCGCGCGTCAAGGTCTTCAGGTCCTGCAGTGTGTGCCGGATGTAGTCTTCCATTTCCGGCGTCGGCGACTGGTACATCAACGTCAGCAGCCGGGCCCCGATGTCGTCATGCAGGTCTTGCGCGATGCGCATTCTCTCTTCGCTGCGCCCCGTCTCGACGGCCAGATCGTAGGCTACGGCACGGCGCAGTTGTTCGATCAGGCGTTCGGCCAGCCGAGCGTCTTCGGCAGTGAAGAGCCGCTGGCCTCTCTGGGCAAAGCGCAACATCAGTGCATGCGTCGGTACTGGCTCGCCGCGGTGTGGCGTTGCGCTGCCCGGTACCACCGGCACCACCATCGCGGCGCCCCCGTTGACCACGCGTGAGTGCGAGGGCACGCGGCTGACGCGCTGCATCAGCAGTGGGTCGTACAGGTCGCGCAGCAGCTGCGCCAACAGTAGCGGATAACGCTCGGGCGTGGACTGCAACGCGCGCGCGGCGCGGTACAGGTGATCGAAGATGCGCTCCGTGGTGAGCATGTTGTTGCCCAAAAGGCGGCTCAGAATGAACTGCCGCGCGCCGCCGTAGAGCAGCAGGGCCACGAAAGCTGCGATCGCCAACGACACAAAGGGCCCGACAGAAAACAGCGACACGAACAGCAGATCCAACGAAGTGGCAACCGTGCTGATGCCGGCCAGCAACGCAAACTCGCGCAAGACGCGCCGGTTGCCGGCCAGGAAAGGCACCAGCACCAGCAGCGAACCCAGAAACAGATACCAGGTCACGGAGGCTCCAACCGCTACGCCGTGGGCCCAACCCGGCAGTTGTGCCGAAAGCGCCACCGCACCGCTCATCAGCAGCAGCGTGGCCACCGATGTGACCGCGAATCGTTTCATCGCCAGCGCAAAAGGGTTGGGCTCAACGCTGTACGACCGCCTGGCAACGGCCCATGCCAGCAGGCCCAGGGTCAGGAGCAGGCCTTGCGACCACCACCAGGCGGCCGGCAGCCAGCCCGAAGCCACTGCCGCGGCCGACAGCACGGCCACGGGCCAGACGGCCCAGGCCAGCCGCGGAGCGAATGTCAGCCGCATCGGATACAGCGCAAAGGCATGCACGATGGCGGCTCCCGTACAGGCGTCCAGCGCCAGCCGTACCGGCAGGTCCAGCGACAACAGGCCGGCCGGTACGCCCAGGCCGGGCAGGGTTTCAGTGGCGATGGCCACCAGATTGGCTGCCTGGCACAGCGCCATCAGCAGGAACAGCAGGTTGTAGAGCCGGGGCTTGGCCATTGCGACGACCCAGCCCACCAGGTACAGCACCAGTGCGGCGGCCGACAGCATCCAGAACATCCAGCCCAGGCCCGCGTAGCCACGCGGCACGGCCATGGCTTCGATCTGCTCGCCACTGTCGAACAGCATCTGCACCCGGCCGCTGGCCAGCGCGGCGCTCAGTGCCCGGTGCTGCCCGACCATCTGCTCGCGCAGATGGTCGCTGACCTGCCAGCGTGGTGAGCGCTGCAGCAGGCTGACGTCCACGGGCACAGGCCGAACATCGGGCGCCGCCAGCGTCTGCAGCGTCTGCCCGCCCATGCGCGCCAGCACCGGGTTGGCGCTGGCATGCATCAGCAGCTTGCCTTCCTGGGTGGCGCTCCAGTGGCTGTCCAGGTAAGGCGTACCCGCCAGCCAGCGCGCCAGCACGAACACGCCGAGACAACCCAGCAAAGCCAGCAACACCAGGGCATTTCGGCGCCGCTTGATGCCCTCGCCATCGTTGCTGTAGCTGTTTCCGTGCTCGGTGCCGTGGTCGGTGCCGTGGTCGGTGCCGGCGCCAAACGCGCTGGCCTCGAAGCCCGAATCCCCGTCGCCGGCAGCCACTGCCGGCCTGCTGAGCCTACCTGCCTGTCCCGGGCCACTGCCGGTGTCTGGCCCCAGGATGCCAGCAGCGGTGCTGGGTGGCATAGCCAACGCGGCCCGGGCCCTGGCGCTAACGCCAGCGCTCCGTTGCCATCAAACCAGCCCTTGTTTGCTGGCCAGCACGGCGGCTTCGGCGCGGCTCGAGACGTTGAGCTTCTTGTAAATGGACTTGATGTGATCGTTGACCGTGAACCACTTGATGCCCATCAGGCTGGCGATTTCCTTGATCGTGAAACCCTTGCTCAGATAGGTGAGCACTTCGCTCTCGCGCGGTGTCAGGCGCTCGTGGTCGGGCTGTGTGCCCAGCGGTACGGGCTTGCTGGTGGTGAAGCTGTGGGCGGGCACGAAGCCAGAGTCGGGTGCACTGTCGCTGGAACTGCCTGACGGCAACGGCATGGAACTGCTCGCCGAGCTGACGCACTACCCGGCCACCAAGATCGTCACCACGCTGTACTCCGATGACGACCACCTGTTTCCCGCGTTGCAGTGTGGTGCAGACGGCTATCTGCTG
>JBBQMM010000148.1:0-9354 GCA_038328935.1 Burkholderiales bacterium | reverse complement strand
TACAGCAGGTCTTCCCGAAAGGTCCTGGCACGCACCTCGTCGTCCAGTTCGGCGTGGGTCGCCGCCAGCAGCTGCACGTCTACCTGCCGCACCGCCTGGCCACCCACCGGGCGCACGGTCTGGTCGTCCAGAAAGCGCAGCAGCGCGGCCTGCAGCTGCAGTGGCAGTTCGCGCACCTCGTCCAGCAGCAGTGTGCCGCCATCGGCGGCCACGATGAGCCCGGCGCTGCCCTCGCGGCGTGAGCCGGTGAAGGCGCCGTTGACATAGCCGAACAGTTCAGCCTCGAACAGCTCGGCGGGCAGTGCGGCGCAGTTGACGGCCACGAATTCGCCGCCCCGGCCGCTGCAGCGGTGGGCGTGGCGGGCCAGCAACTCCTTGCCGGTGCCGGTTTCGCCCTGCAGCAGGATGGGCGCACGCAAGCGCACCGCCGCTTCCACCATGCGGCAAGCTTCCGCCACGGCCGGGTCGTCGGCCAGGAAGGCGGCGTGGTGGTCCGACCCAGCCACGGCTGCCCTGGGCTTCGGGCTGTCGAAGGCAGTTCCTTTCGGCGGCCTTTCCGCTGCTCTTTCTGTTGCCCTGCCAGCCGCTTCTTCAGGAGCCGCCAGGTGCGCCTTGTGGCCCGGGGCAGGGCTGTGCGTGGCGGCCGTCGCGGGCCTGCCCACCATGCGCGCCACCACGGCACTGCCCAAGGCATCGCGCAGGCGCACTTCACCACCCAGGTGCAGCCGCGCCAGCACGGCATCCAGCGGCTCCAGGAACAGCTCTTCGAAGCGTTTGCCGCGGCTGGCGTCCAGGCCACTGAACAGGCTGCGGCCGGGCCCGTTGATGGCCAGCATCCGGCCTTCGCCATCAAAGGCCAGCAGCGCTGCGCTCAGCGTACCCAGGTACTCCGCACGCGGGTGCACCGCCAACACCAGATGCCCGCGCATCTGGTGCGACAGCAGGCCGTTCTCGATCTGCGTCGCCGCCATCTGCACCAGCGCCTGCGTGTGCCGCTGCCGCGACTCGTAGTAGGAAGACGCGTCCAGCACGCCCACCACCTGGCCCTGCGCGTCCCGCACTGGAGCCGCGGTGCACGAGATGTCGCCCAGCTTCAGAAAGTAGTGCTCCAGCCCGGTCACGGCCACCGCGCTACCGGTGGCGAGCGCAGTGCCCAGGCCGTTGGTGCCGGCTTGCTGTTCGCGCCAGCAACTGCCGGGCAGGATGGCGGCGTCGGTGTTGCTCATGCTGAAGCGGTTGTCGGCGCACAGGTCCAGGATGACGCCGTCGCTGTCGGCAAAGGCCAGCAGGAAGTTGGAGCCCGTAATCTGGCGCGACAAGGTTTCCAGTTCGGCCTGTGCCAGGCGCCGCACCACCGCTGCACGGTCGCGGCGGCGCGACAGGTCGGCCGCCTCGACGATCGATATCTGCATGGCCATGCCAGGCTGCAGGCCGGCATCCACGCAGCGCGCCCAGCTGTCCAGAATGACTGCGGGGGGCAGGCCTTCGGGCGGCAACGCAAGGCCGCGCGCGTTGATGGCGCGGGCATGGGCCCAGGTGCGATCGTCACTGGCTGTCACAACCTGTCTCCTCGCGCCAGTCGATGCCGGCTCTTTTGCTTGTGGGGTGTTCAAAGGGTGTTTACGAAATGAGTGGCACGCGGATGCCATTCATTTCGTAAACACCCTCTCAGCATGCGCGGCTGGCGTCGTCGCACTGGCGATTAAGGCCAGCAGCCGCCCATGGCCGCCGCAACTGCACTGTTTCTGTACAACATGATGGTGCAGTGTGCACCGGCTGCACACCGGGCAAGTGGCCGCGACAGAGTGTCACCGGGGGTCGCTGCGCGGCCCGTACGGGTGTACCCCAGATGGAACGTCGATTGCAAACACATCGCCGCCAGCCCTTGCCGGGCGGCATCACAAAAGATTCGCGCGCGCATCCAAACCCTCAGGAGATGACCTCATGACCCCTCTGTTCACACCCACCTCATGGGCCGCTGCAACGCTGGCCTGCGCACTGGCGCTGCCCGCCGCGGCGCAGTCAAACATCGAAAAGCTCAAGCAGATGAAGGTGGCCACCACCGACCTGAACATCCCGGTGGTGCCGCAGACCGGCCGCAATGCCGACGCCATCAAGGCCAACCTGAAGCGCGTCAAGATGCCGGCCGGTTTCAGCATCGACCTGTATGCGGTAGTGCCTGACGCACGCCACATGGCCGTGGCACCCAGCACCAACATGCTTTTCGTGGGCACGCGCAAGACCACCGTGTGGGCCGTGACAGACCGCAACAGCGACGGCGTGGCCGACGAAGTGAAGAGCTTCGCGCCGAGCCTGAAGTTCACCAATCCCAACGGCGTGTGCTGGACCAGGGACGGCTTCCTGATCGTGGCCGAACACAACCGCGTGCTGAACTTCCCGGCTGCCGAGTTTTTCTATGAAGGCCCCGATGTGGCCGTGATTGAAGTGGTGCCGCAGGGCGGCCTGATCCCGGTGGAAGAAGAGTCGTACAACCACGGTGCCCGCACTTGCCGCGTCAGCGACGACGGCAAGCTGCACATCACCCTGGGCCAGCCTTTCAACGTGCAGCCCAAGGAAAAAGTGGAGCTTTATGAAAAGCTGGGCATCGGCGGCATGGTGCGCATGAACGCCTTTGACGGCTCGGGCCGCGAGGTGGTGGCGCGCGGCGTGCGCAATTCCGTGGGCATGGACATCAACCCCAAGGACAAGAGCGTCTGGTTCACCGACAACCAGACCGACGGCATGGGTGATGAAACGCCCCCGGGCGAGCTGAACCGTGTGTCGCGCATGGGAGAGCACTTCGGCTACCCCTTCATCCACGGCAACAGCGTGCAGATTGCAGGCACCGCAGCCGCGCCTGACCTGAAGGACATGAAGCCGCCCGCCAGCTGGACCAAGCCGCAGGTGGAGTTCCCGGCGCACCAGGCGCAGCTGGGCATGACCTTCTACAGTGGCAAGCAGTTCCCCGAGAAATACCGTGGCGGCGTCTTCGTCGCCGCGCACGGCTCCTGGAACCGCACCAAGGCTACCGGCGCCTTGATCAACTTCGTGCCCATCAAGGCCGACGGCACTGCTGGCGCGAGCGAGGTCTTCGCCGCTGGCTGGCTGGACGAAAACGGCATCTACCGTGGTCGCCCGGTCGACGTGGCGGTGATGAAAGACGGCTCGATGCTGGTCAGCGACGACTTCGCTGGCGCTATCTATCGCATCACGTACAACCCCTGATACGGGTGCCGGCCGGGTGCTGCACGCGCCCGGCCATACTGCCGGCCCCTGGGGTCGATCTTGGGGTCTATCCTGCGGTCGATCCTGGGGTCGATCCTGATGGTCGATCCTGGTGGTCCATCCTGGTGCTCGATACCAACGGGCCCGTCCGGCTCAACCGTCGCTGGGCGGGCTTTTAAACACCTGCCCGATTTTTTGTATGAGACAGCCCCTCGTTAACTCTCTCACCGCCGCCGCCTTTTGCGGCGTGATGTTTGTTTCCACACCCACACAAGCCAACGACGTGGCGGCTGGCCGCCAGAAGGCCCAGGCCTGTGCCGTGTGCCATGGCTCACTGGGGCAGTCAGCGACCCCCGATGCCCCCAACCTGGCGGGTCAGCCCGCCATCTACACCGCGGCGCAATTGCGCGCCTACCGCAGCGGCGCCAGAAAACACGAAGTGATGGCCGTGATAGCCAAATCCCTGACCGACGACGACATCGCCCACCTGGCCGCCTGGTACGCGAGCCTGCGCATCAGCGTGCAGGCACCTGACTGAACGCCGCGCCAGTGGCCGGACCGACCCCTCGACGTGGAAGTGTTCCACGACCCGGGGCGCTGCCCCGAATCATGAAACTTGGCTGATCACCCCACCCATGCACCCACCCGTTCTCCATCGCCTGGCCGCGGCCAGCCTGCTCGCCACCATGGCCGCCGCCCATGCGCAAGAAGTCGTGGTCATCACGGCCAGCGGTGCCGAGCGCCGGCTGTTCGACACGCCCTACGCCGTGGGGGTGGTTTCAGCCGATGAGCTGCGCAACGCCGGCGCGCAAGTCAACCTGTCAGAAGCCCTGGCCCGCGTGCCGGGCATCGTGGCGAGCAACCGCAACAACTACGCGCAAGACCTGCAGATCAACTCACGCGGATTCGGCGCGCGCGCCAGCTTTGGCGTGCGCGGCATGCGGCTGTACAGCGACGGCATACCGGCCAGCGGCCCCGACGGCCAGGGCCAGGTGTCGCATTTCGACCTGGCCAGCGCGGCCCGCGTGGAGGTGCTGCGCGGCCCCTTCACGGCGCTGTACGGCAGCAGCTCGGGGGGTGTCATCTCGGTGCTCAGCGCCGCGCCCACCCAGCGCGAAGTGGCGGTTTCGGCCGACGCGGGCAGCGCCGGCCTGCAGCAGTGGCGGCTGAGCGTGGCCGCGCCCCTGAGCGCAGGCCTGAGCCTGCGCGCCAACGTGTCTTACCTGCAGGTGGAGGGCTTTCGCCCGCAAAGCCGTGCCGAACGCACGCAGGGCAATGTGCGCCTGGGCTGGGAAGGCGCCGACGACCGCGTGGTGCTGGTGCTGAACTCGGTCAACCAGCCGGCGCTGGACCCGCTGGGCCTGACGCGCGAGCAGTTCAATGCCAACCCCTACCAGACGGCCAGCGTCGCGTTGCCGCAAGACCTTGCCGGCCAGGCCGACGGTTTCAACACGCGCAAGGAAAGCAGCCAGGACCAGGCCGGCCTGAGCTGGCGCCACCGCTTCGACGGCAGCTGGGGTCTGTCGCAAAGCCAGCTGTCGCTGTTCAGCGGCCGGCGTTCGGTGACGCAGTGGCAGTCCATACCGGTGGCCACGCAGGCCAACGCCAGCAACCCTGCGCTGACCGAACGCCAGCCCGGCGGCGTAATCGACTTCGACAGAACCTACCAGGGCCTGGACGCGCGCTTGCTGTGGCGCTGGGCCTTGGCCGCTGAACGCAGCGTGCAGCTGGTGGCGGGTGTGGCTGTGGAAAGCTCGAGCGAAGACCGCCGGGGCTTCGAAAATTTCACCGGCGCCACAGCGGTGCGGGTGCTGGGTGTCACCGGCAAGCTGCGCCGCGACGAAGAGAACCGGGTCAAGAGCAGCGACGTGTATGCGCAAGCCGAGGCCGAGTTCGCGCCCCAGTGGGCCGCCACGCTGGGCATGCGCAGCGGGCGTGTGTCCTACAACTCCAGCGACCGCTACATCGTCGGTGGCAACGTCGACGACTCAGGCGCGCTCAGCTATCGCTACACCAACCCGGTGGCGGCGCTGCAGTGGCGGCCGAGCGCGCACCTCAATCTCTACCTCAGCGCCGGTCGCGGTTTTGAAGTGCCCACGCTGGGTGAACTGGCTTACCGCCCCGACGGCGGCGCCGGTTTCAACACCGAACTGAAGGCGCAGACCAGCCGCCAGGTGGAGCTGGGTGCGAAGTGGCGTGCGCAAGGCTGGGCCGTGGATGCCGCGCTGTTCGACGCCCAGACCAGCGACGAAATCGGCGTCGCCACCAACCGGGGTGGGCGCAGCACCTTCCGCAACGTGGGCCGCACGCAGCGGCGGGGCGCCGAGCTGGCGATGACGGTGCCGGTGGCGCCAACGCTGCGCGCCCAGGTGAGCCTGACCTGGCTGGACGCCACCTACACCGACGGCTTTGCCGTTTGCGCCGCCTTGCCCTGCCTGAGCCCGACGCTGCCCGTGCCCGCGGGCAACCGCATCGCCGGTACGCTGCAGCGCAGCGCCTATGCCGAGCTGGCCTGGTCGCCGTACAAGGTGCTGGAGCTGGCGGTCGAGGTGCGTGGCCAGGGCCGCCTGCCGGCGAACGACGCGAACAGCCAATTCGCCGGCGGCTTCGGCTTGCTGGCCCTGCGCGCGCGCTTGCAGATGCCGCTGCCCGACCCCAAGCTGGGGCAGGTGGACCTGCTGCTGCGTGTCGACAACCTGGCCGACCGCAAGGTGGCGGGCAGCGTCATCGTCAACGAAGGCAACGGCCGCTTCTTCGAGCCGGCGGCCGGCCGCAGCAATCTGCTGTCGCTGCGCTACAGCGTGCCTTTCTGAAGCAACCTCAGGGCAGGCTATCGACTGAAGAGGCTTGGTAGACAGCGAATCCGCCGGGTTCTGCGGTTTCCTCGCTACTTCACCAACTCCATCAGCTTCTCGAAGCTGTCCACCACGTCGTACTTCACGTTCTCCGGTGCATACCGCCGGTTGATGTGGTCAAAAAACTTACGTGCGCACTCGATCTTGGTTGCTTCGATCTTGCGCAGCTTTTTTCGCCACGTGCCGCCACATCGGGGTCCACCTGCCGCTTGCTCTTCTTGTCGATGGAGAAATAGCCGCCGTGCGTCTTGCCAACCGGGATGCCCTTCAGGTACTGCACATAGGCCGTCTCGTCCAGGTCCATCACCTCGTTCAGATGGGCTTGGTACTCCTCCTCGAATACCCGCGCGTACTCGCCCTTCTCGTCGGCCGCCGCGTAGTCGCGGTACTTGGCCACCTCGTCAATAAAGAACAGCGTCAGCACCTTCACGCCTTGGGCGAATAGCGCCTGTTCCTTCTCGAAGTGCGCCTTGATGGCCTCGCGGATCTGGATGCGGCGCAGCGTTGCCTCGTTCACGTCGCCGGCCGCTTCGCCCACGAACAGCTCCACGCCGTTGGTGAAACTCACCGTGTCGGCGGTGGCGTCGATCTCGGCCACCACATAGCCGCGGTACTGGTCCAGCCCGTTGGACAGGTCGAACAGGTTGTCGCCCTTACCCAGCTTGCGCAGCACGCGTTTGATCTGGCCGCCCACCAGCTTCTGCTCCAGCTCCACCCGCGCCTCGGGCGGCTTCTTGGTGGAGATTTCGATGGACTGCAGGTACAGGTAGGCGTTGGTGCCCGCAAGCCCCTTCACCGCGATGCCGCGCACCGCGATCTTCTTCACCAGCTTCTGGTTGTAGGCGTCCAGCGCGTCCAGGCGGTGCACCTTGTTGTGCGTCGTTTTGTGGGTGGCTGAATAGCGCAGCACCATCAGCGGCTTGAAGTTGGCCAAGGAGTCCAGCGTCTTGCCGCCTTCCATCTTCTGCGGCTCGTCCAGGATCAGCACCGGCCGGTTGGCCGCGATCACGTCGATGGGCCGGCGCGACTGGAAGTCGTCCAGCTCTTCGTAGATGCGCCGCGCGTCCTTGCCGGTGGCGTTGAAGGCCTGCACGTTGATCACCATCACGTTGATGCCGGCGTCAGACGAAAAGCTTTCCAGGTGGTGCAGTTGCTTGGAGTTGTAGATGAAGAAGCGCGCCTTCTTCTGGTAGGCCTCCAGGAAGTGCTCGGCCGTGATGGCCAGCGACTTGGCCACGCCTTCGCGGATGGCGATGCTGGGCACGACGATGATGAACTTGCTCCAGCCGTACAGCCTGTGCAGCTCGAAGATGGTCTTGATGTAGCAGTAGGTCTTGCCGGTGCCCGTTTCCATCTCGATGTCGAGGTTCAGCGGCGACACCTTGGTCTTGGCCAGCGCTTCCGAGATCGGTAGGTTTTGGTGCCGCTGCACCTTCTGCAGGTTTTCCAGCAGCTGGCGCTCAGACAGCTTCACCTCGGCGTTCTTGAAGCCGTCGACGAACATGTCTTCGGTGCCGCGCTGGGCTGCGCCGGGGTCGATGCGATAGCTCATCGCCTCGGCGGAAGCCGGCGGCTGGCCGGCAAAGCAGCCCACCACGGCCTGCACGGCGGCGGTCTGGTAGGCCTGGGTCTTGAACTTCAGCTTCATGGTGTTCTTTGCAGCCTTGTGGAGCCCCTGCGCTCCACAAGCTGTTTTGTGGAGCCCAAAACAGAAATCAGACTCCGCAAAGGTGGTGCCGAGCGCGCAGCCAACAGTCCCACAGCCTGTGGGACTGTTGGCAAGGCTGGCGCCGAGCCAGGGCGAAGGGTCGGGTTCATGGGTTTCTGTTTGCACTCCTTTCTGCAAGCCAGCGCTCATGGCGCATTGCAGAAAGGCGTAAGCCTCTGATTTTTATGAATATTTTCTCAAGCCGTTTACTAGACCAGCCATCTACGGCTGCTTGCTTTCTGCAAGCGCCCAGAGAGGATGGGCCCGCGAGCCCGTGTTGCGAATGCGGTCGGCGCGGCGCAGGTTGCTCAACAGGTTGCCGATCTTGCGATCCTTCTGCTGGGCCGTCAGCGCGTCACTGAGCTTGGGCAGCAGAAGCTGGTTGACCTCTTTGCGGCTGGCTTGGCCAAACTTCGTCAAGTAGTCCTGCAGTAACTTGGCATAGAAGTCATCGTCCTGGGCCCGGGTACGGATGTAGTCCGCCTTGCTGGCCGTCGCCTTGGCAACCACCGCAGACACGCGGTAGCGCGGCCTGCGCCCCTCGATCAATCCCGCCTTGCGCAGCCGCGCCGCGACAGCCTCCTCGATCGGCAACTTCTTCTGCACGCGGTCCAAGGCAAACACATCGCCCAAGCTCAACTGGGTGTTCTGAATCAGCAAGCGGCTGTAGGCCGGGTCTACGACCGCGCCGTGGATGGTCATGCGCACCAAGGCCGGTTCACTCAAGTCGTAGTCGGGCAGCGGAAAGTAGCGCTGCGCCTGGCTTTTGTGCATCTCGTGGATGCCATAGCCCATGGTGTCGATCATGTTCAGCTCCACCATGGCCTGGGCCAACACCGTGTTGCGATAGCGGCGGGGCGTCTTCTCGCCGGCGATGTAGTCGCTGGGCTGCCCTTCAAAGAAGCCACCCTCACTCTCGAAAATCAGGCGGTCTGCCAGCTCGCGCACCACCACGCGCGCGCTGCGGGTGTAGTCCTGGTGGGCAATGCAGTTGTGCAAGGCCTCCAGCACCACGCGTTGGTCGTACTTGGACACCTCCACCGGCAACAGCGCGTCTTGCGGCAGGATGCGCACCTGGACGTTTCGAATACGGCGGTACAGCGCCGTCGTATTCAGGAGGAAGGGCAGGCCGAAGTGCTCGTACGCCCGTTCTGCGCCCTCCAGCTTCCAGGTCATTTGCGCCGGATGCGGCTGCAGCCAGTGGGCCGATTCAGCCTTGCCCAGCAGCATCACCGCCGCCCGGGTCAACTGCCCGTGTTGCGTCAGGCGCGCGCGCTCCAAGAAGGTCTGCACAGGCCAGGCCATCACCTCGTCGGGCTGGAAGCGGTTGGTGTGCTTCTTGGCGAACGACTCACGCGCCACCTGCAGGGCTGTTTCGTCCATATCAGCCACCGCCGCCAGCGGAAGGGTTTGCGCTGTCCAGTCTTGCTGCAGCGTCTGCCCGCGAATCTCATCGAACTTGTCCAGCCCCAGCGGAGTGCGGCTTTCATTGGCCCGGGCGTAATAGTGGCCCTTCCACGCAATGGGCATGCCGCGCGGTGCGGGCAGTACTTCCATCAACACTAC
>JBBQMM010000147.1:0-9421 GCA_038328935.1 Burkholderiales bacterium | reverse complement strand
GGCCGTCGCGATACAGCAGCCGGTGCATCTGCTTGACCTGCGCGATGCGCTCGCGCGAAAAGCCGCGGCGGCGCAAGCCTTCGATGTTGAAGCCGCGCACACCCAGCGGATTGCCGCTAACCAGCATGAAGGGCGGCACATCTTGCGAGACATGGCTCTGGAACCCCGTCATCGCATGAGCGCCAATCTTGCAGAACTGGTGCACGCCGGTGAGGCCGCCCACGATCACCCAGTCACCGATGTGTACATGGCCGGCCAGCGTGGCGTTGTTGGCCAAAATGGTGTGATGCCCGAGCTGCACGTCGTGTGCCAGGTGCACATAGGCCATGACCCAGTTGTCGTCGCCCACGCGCGTGGCGCCCTGGTCCTGCGCCGTACCGCGGTTGAAGGTGCAGAACTCGCGAATCGTGTTGCGGTCCCCGATCACCAGTTCGGTGGCTTCGCCACGGTACTTCATGTCCTGCGGCGCGCCGCCCAGCGCTGCGTGGCTGTGGATGGTGTTGTCGCGGCCGATGGTGCAAGGGCCTTCGATGGTGCAGTGCGAACCGATACGGGTGCCGGCAGCGATACGCACGCCTGGGCCGATAACGGTGTAGGGGCCGACCTGCACGCTGCCATCGAGTTCGGCAGTGGCGTCGATCAGGGCCGTCGCATGGATGGCGCTCACGGCAGACTCTCAGCCTCTCAGGCCACCTTGCGCATCGTGCACATCAGGTCGGCTTCCACAGGGGTCTGACCATCCACGCTGGCACGTGTCTTGTAGCGGTAGATGCCCGACTTGTCGCGGTCGATGCTGGCTTCCAGGATCAGCTGATCCCCAGGCCCGACGGGGCGCTTGAAACGCGCGTTGTCGATGCCGACGAAATACACCACGGTGTCTTCGCCAGGCTCGGAACCCAGGGACTCGAACGACAGCAGCGCAGCCGCCTGTGCCAGCGCTTCGAGCATCAGCACACCCGGCATCACGGGCCGGGCCGGAAAGTGTCCGGGGAAAAAGGGTTCATTGAAAGTGACGTTCTTCAGCGCCTTGATGCGCACGTTCTTTTCAACTTCGAGCACCCGGTCTACCAGCAGAAAGGGGTATCGGTGCGGCAGCTTGCGCAGGATGTATTGAATGTCCATGGGTACCGATGTCATGTTTTACGCTCCAGCACGCGCAGCCTGTCCCGCAAGGCATGCAACTGCCGCAACGTGGCGGCATTCTTTTCCCAAGACGCATTGTCATCGAACGGAAACGCGCCGCTGTACTGGCCAGGCTTGCGGATCGAGCGCGTGATCACCGTGGCCGCCGTGATGTGCACGTGGTCGACGATCTCCAGATGCCCCAGGATGATGGCGCCGCCGCCGGCCGTGCAATGCCGGCCGATGCGCGCACTGCCGGCCACCCCCACGCAGCCCGCAAAGGCCGTGTGTGCGCCGATGAAAACGTTGTGCCCGATCTGCACCAGGTTGTCGAGCTTGACGCCTTCTTCAATCACCGTGTCTTCGAGCGCACCGCGGTCAACACAGGTGTTGGCGCCGATCTCGACGTTGTCGCCGATGCGAACGCCACCGAGCTGCTCGATCTTTTCCCATTGGCCCTGGTGGGGCGCGAAGCCGAACCCATCGGCACCGATGACAGCCCCGGCATGGACGAGGCAACGTGCGCCGATCGAGCAGTCATCAGCCAACACCACATGGGGCTTGAGCACACTGCCCTCACCGACGACAGCTCCCTGGCCCAGGTGCGCCTGCGCGCCCACGGTGGCGCCAGCAGCCACGCGCGCACCGGCGCCCACGTAAGCCAGCGCGCCCACCGACGCCATGGCATGAATCTGGGCGCCCGGCTCGATAACCGCGCTGGCATGGATGCCCGGAGCCGCTGCGGGCCGGCGTTGCCGAGCCCACCATTGCGTGAGCCGCGCGAAGGCCAGATACGGATCGTCGCAGACGATGGCGGCACGCGCCGCACCACGGCCATCTGCGCCGGCCAGCGCCTGCTCGCGTTGCGACGGATCGACGATGACGCAGCCGGCACGCGTGCTCAGCAATTGCCCGGCGTAGCGCGCGTGAGAGAGAAAGCTGATGCAGTCAGCTTCAGCCGCTTCCAGCGACGCGATGCGCTCGACCGTCCGCGCAGGGTCACCGACCAACTGCCCACCTACCACACGGGCCAGTTCAGCCAACAGCACCGGCGTCATGGGCACAGCGGCATGAAATGCGCAGCCGCCGGAAGAGCTTACTTGCCCGGTGTGCCGGGGCCTGCGTTGAGCATGCGGATCACCTTGTCGGTGATATCGATGCGCGGGCCGGCAAACACCACTTCCTGGATGATGAGGTCGTACTTTTCAGCGTCGAAGATCTGCTTGATGGCGCGGTTGGCGCGTTCGACTACCGCGGCAAGCTCCTCGTTGCGGCGCTGGTTCAGGTCTTCCTGGAACTCGCGTCGCTTGCGCTGCAGGTCGCGGTCCTGCTCCACCAGTTCGCGCTGACGACGACTTTGTTCAGACGGTGCCAGCGTGGCGCCGTCTTTCTCCAGCTTGTCTGCCGACACTTTCAGCCTGGCGCCGACATCGTTCAACTCACGTTCGCGTTTGCTGAATTCGGCTTCCAGCTTGGTTTGCGCAGCCTTCGCAGGCGTTGCCTCACGCAGCACGCGTTCGCTGTTGACGTAACCGATCTTCAATTCCTGCGCCACAACGGGCACGGGCGCTGCAAAAAGCAACGCAACCGCAAAAGAACAAAGCGCCGTAAAACGGGGCACAAAACTGGCCCCCATACCCATGGTCTTCATCAAAACGCGGTCCCGATCTGGAATTGGAATTTCTGGATTCTATCGTTGCGCTTCACGCTGACCGGCTTGGCCCAACTCAGTTTGAGAGGCCCCACCGGCGAGATCCAGCTCAGACCCAGGCCCACCGACGAGCGCAGCGATTCGGCGCGCACGGCCTCGTCTTCGCGCCAGACGTTGCCTGCATCGGCAAAGGCAAAGATGCGCAGGCTCTTGTCGTTGCCTGTGCCTGGCACCGGGAAGTACAACTCGCTGTTCACGTTCAGCCGCTTGGCGCCACCGAGGTACGCGCCGGTGGGGTCCACCGTCCCGAGGGAACCTTGCTCGAAGCCGCGCACGGTGCCCAGGCCGCCACCACTGAAGAACTTGAAGACCGGGTAGGGATTGCCGCCCAGCCCCTTGCCCAAAGCGATTTCGCCATTCAAGCCCAGTGTCATGCGCAGCGGCAGTGACCAGTACTCCTGGTACTGCAGGTTGGTCTTCAGATAACGGACCTCGCCAGCGAAGCTCCATTCGAACAGTGCTCTCTGGTACCGACCAGCGCTGGGCACCAGCAGACTGTCGCGCCCGTCACGCGCCCAACCCACGGTGAGCGCAAAAGCGTCGGTCTTGTTTCCATAAAGGACCCGGTAGTTCTGCCACGCCAGCGGCAAGCCGGTGGAGGTGCCGAGTTCGGTACGCTCCCAGCCCAGGCCCATGAAGACGGTGTCGTACTCGGAGAACGGCACGCCAAACACGGCCTTGGCACCGGGGGTGCGCAACTCGTAGCTGTCGCCCAGGAAGTTGACCGGGCGGCTGGTGCGGTAGAAGGCGTCCAGCGACAGCGAAATACCGTCCACCGTCCAGTAGGGGTCGACCGTGCCGACCACCAGCGTGCGCTGGTACTTGCTGGTGTTGACTTCCACGCCCAGGCTCTTGCCCGAACCAAAGGCGTTTTCCTGCTTGATGGCCGCATTGAAGGTCAACTTCTCGGCGTTGGAGTAACCGGCACCGACCTGCAGGTTGCCGGTGGGCTTTTCAGTGACGGTAACCACCAGGTCCACCTGGTCGGGTGCACCGGCCACCTCGTTGGTTTCAACTTCAACGTCCTTGAAGTAGCCCAGGCGGTCGACCCGTTCTTTCGACAACTTGATCAGGCCACCGTCGTACCAGGCCGATTCAAGCTGCCTGAATTCGCGCCGGATGACTTCGTCGCGGGTGCGGGTGTTGCCGGCAACGTCGATGCGGCGCACGTAGACACGACGTTGCGGCTCGGCCGCAAACACCACCGCCACCTGGCCCGTGGCACGGTCGATCTCGGGCCGCGGCTCCATGCGCGCGAAGGCGTAGCCATAGAGGCCGAAGCGGTCCTGAAAGCGGCGCGAGGTCTCGGTCACGGCGTCGCCGCGGTAGGGCTGCCCCGGACGCAACAGCACCAGGCTGCGGAACTCTTCTTCCTTGCCCAGGTAGTCGCCTTCCAGGCGCACCGCCGTCACGGTGTAAGGCTGACCTTCTTTCACCGAGATGGCCACCGCGATGGACTGCTTGTCGGGCGATATCGTGACCTGCGTGGACTCGATGGCGAATTCCAGATAGCCGCGATTGACGTAGTAGGCCCGCAGTTTTTCCAGGTCGGCGTTGAGCTTGCTGCGTGAATAGCGGTCGGACTTGCTGTACCAGGTGAACCAGCCGCTCGGCGTGAGCTCGAACAGTTCCAGCAGTTGCGAGCTGCTGAAGACCGAGTTGCCGACGATGCGGATGTCGCTGATGCGCGCCGCGTCGCCTTCGGTCATCGTGAAGGTCACGTTGACGCGGTTACGTTCCAGCGGCGTGACGGTGGTCACCACCTCGGCGCCGTACAGGCTGCGGCCCAGGTACTGACGCTTGATTTCCTGCTCGGCGCGGTCTATCAATGCGCGGTCGAAGGGCAGGCCCTCGCAGATACCGGCGTCGCGCAGCGACTTGGTCAGCGGTTCCTTGTCGAACTCCTTGAGGCCGACAAAACTGACCGACGCGATGATGCCGCGCTCTTCGACGATGACGACCGGCACCTGCCCGTCGATCTCTATGCGCACGTCCTTGAACAAACCGGTGGCGAACAGCGCACGCAACGCGGCTGCTGCCTTGTCATCGGTGTAGGTGTCTCCGATGCGAAAAGGCAAGGCGGCAAAGACGGTACCGGGGTCGGTGCGTTGCAGCCCTTCGACGCGGATGTCGGTGATGACGAAAGGCTGCACGGCAAAGGCCGGCAAGGATGCCGTGCCTATCACGGCTGCAACCCCGGCTGCGACCACGTAGGCCGTGGCAGGGCGCAGCGGCCCAAGCAAAGAGGCAAGGAACATGAGTTTCAGTGAAGACCCAGCAGGCGGGTCACGTCGTTGAAGAGGGCTACCGACATCATCATCAGCAGTACGGCAATGCCGCCGCGCTGCAACCGGGCCAGCCACAGTTCAGAAACCGGGCGGCCCGTGATGCCTTCGAAAATGTAATACATCAGGTGCCCACCATCGAGCATGGGCAGCGGCAACAGGTTCAGTACACCCAGGCTGACGCTGACCAGGGCCAGAAACCCCAGGTAGTACGGCAGGCCCTGCTGCACCGACTGGCCGGCATAGTCGGCGATAGTGAGCGGACCGCTGAGGTTCTTGATGGATGCTTCGCCGATGAGCATGCGGCCTATCATGGTCACGGTCAGTGCCGAAACATCCCAGGTTCTTTCGAAGCCGCGCAACAACCCGTCCCAAGGCCCGTATTGCACCGAGACCATCACCGGCGGTTGCCCCGGCCGTGCCTCGATGCGGCCAAAGGTCAGACCCCCTTCCTGCACCACCCGCGGCGTGACCTGCATGGCCAGCGCACGAGCACTGCGCTCGACCTGCCACTGCATGGCGCGCGGCTGGCCGTCGACCACCGACGCGCGAACCAGGGTCACGATCTCGGCAGCATCCACCACCGGCTTGCCATCGATGCGCAACACACGGTCGCCGCTGCGCAACCCCGCCAGATCGGCTGGCCCGCCAGCCTTCAGCTCTCCCAGCACCGGTTCACTGGCCAAGCCCCCCAGGCCCGCCTTCTTCAGGAAGCCCGCATCCACATCACGCGGGTCGACGGCGCTCATGTCAAGCACCAAGCTGCGCGGGCTGCGGCTGTCACTGGCGCTCACCTGCAGGTGAAGGCGCGCTGCCTGCATGGCCGTCTGCGTCACCTGCCAACGGAAGTCGGCCACGGAACGCAGTTCTGTCCACGCCTGGCCGTCGGTGGAACTGGCCCGCACCCAGTCGCCCCCGCGCAACCCTGCACGTTCGGCCATCGTTCCTGCGGCCGGCGGCGCCAACAAGGCCTTGGGTTCTTCGACGCCGATCCAGTGCACGGCCGCGAACAGCGCCACCGCCAGCAGCAGATTGGCCAGCGGCCCGGCGGCCACGATTGCCGTGCGCTGCCACAACGGCTTGCGGTTGAAGGCGCCGGAAAGGTCGTCTTTCGCGACGTCGCCCTCGCGCTCATCGAGCATGCGCACGTAGCCGCCCAAGGGCAGCGCGCACAACACGAATTCGGTACTGGTGGGCGTGGCCTGGCGCCGCCACAGCACGCGGCCGAACCCGACCGAGAAGCGCAGCACCTTCACACCACAGGCCACGGCCACGCGGTAGTGGCCGTACTCATGGATCACCACCAGGATGCCCAGGGTCAACAGGAAGGCCAGAACGGTACTGATCACGGAGGCGCTGCTCTCTTCAAGGGTGGTCGTGCATCAAGGTGCGCGCCACCGTGCGAGCACGGTGGTCGAGTTCCAACAGGTCTTCAAGCCGGGGATGAGAGCCCAGCGCTGGCTGCAGCCGCTCCAGCGTGAGCGCGTTGGTTCTATGAATTGCTGTGAAGGCAATGGTTCCCGAAAGAAACGCAGCCACCGCCTCTTCGTTGGCCGCGTTGAGGATGGCGGTGGTACCCATCGGCGCACGCAGGGCATCCCAGGCCAGGAACAGACCCGGGCAACGCTGGCGCTGCGGCTCCTCGAACGTCAGCGCCTTCAACTGCGAAAAATCCAGCCGCGCGGCGCCAGCCTCGATGCGCTCGGGAAACGACAGCCCGTAAGCGATCGGCACCTTCATGTCCGGCGTGCCCAATTGCGCCAGCACCGAGCCATCACGGCAGACCACCATCGAATGGATGATGCTCTGGGGGTGGATGACGACCCGTATGTCCTGCGGCTGCAGCCCGAACAACCAGCGGGCCTCGATGACTTCGAGGGCCTTGTTCATCATGGTGGCCGAGTCGACCGAGATCTTGCGCCCCATGACCCAGTTGGGATGTGCCACCGCCTGTTCAGGTGTCACACCCTGCAGGGTCTCGTGGATGCGGTCGCGGAACGGGCCGCCACTGGCGGTGAGCAAGATGTGGTCGATACGGCGCGACCAGGTCGACGCGTCTTCGGGCAAGCACTGAAAGATGGCCGAATGCTCGCTGTCGATGGGCAGCAGCGTGGCGCCGCCTTCGGTTACCGCCTGCATGAACAGGGAGCCACCCACCACCAGGGCCTCCTTGTTGGCCAGCAGCAGCCGCTTGCCGGCACGCGCTGCTGCCATGCACGACGGCAAACCAGCGGCACCCACGATGGCCGCCATCACGCTGTCGACGTCTTCGGCGGCGGCCAGTTCGCACAAGGCCTGAGGACCCGCTTGCACCGCGACCCGCAGCCCCTCTTGCGCCAGCAACTCCCGCAGGCGGCGCGCTGCCTCTTCAGTGGGAAGCACCGCAACCCTGGGCTTGAACCGACGGCATTGGTCCAGCAAAAGATCGACCCGCTGATAGGCGCTGAGGCCGACGATCTCGAAACGATCGGCGTGCCGGGCCACCACGTCGAGCGTGCTGACGCCTATCGAGCCGGTCGAGCCGAGGATGGCCACCCGTTGCCGCCGGTTGGGCCCGCCCCCCGGATCGTCCAAAGACCGGCCGGAGGTGACTGGTGGCTCGTTCATCGGGCACTCCACGTCATCAAGGCCATGGCCGCCGGCAGCGTCGGCAGCAGCGCGTCCACGCGGTCCAGCACACCGCCATGCCCGGGCAGCAACTGGCTGCTGTCTTTCGCGCCAGCGGCGCGCTTGACCAGCGACTCCACCAGATCACCCACCACGCTCAACGCGCACAGCAGCACCAGTGCCAGCGCCATGCCCACGCCACCCAGGTTGGTGAACAAGCGCGTGTACAGGCTTGCGCCGTCAAAACCCATGCGACGGTCCAGCCACAGCCAGAATGCTGCCAGCACCAGCACGCCCGCGATGCCCGACCAGACGCCGGCCCAGCTCTTGCCGGGGCTGATGGCGGGCGCCAGCTTGGCACGGCCCCAGGCGCGCCCGCCGAAGTAGGCCGCAATGTCCGCCATCCAGACCAGGCACAGCACCGACAACAGAAAATTGACGCTCACGGTGCGCGCATGCGCCACCGCCAGCCAGGCCAGCCAAAGCGCCACCACACCGAGCAGCCAACGCGCCGGCCGGGCCAGGCGCGGCCACCCCGCCGGCCCGGTGCGCAGGGCCACCGCGCCACCCAGCACCCACAGTGCCACACCACACCACCAGAGCACGGCTGGAACCTGGCCCGTCAAGCCCGCTGCCAGCGCCGCCGCCCCGGCCACGGCCACCACAGCCGCCATGGCCCAGGCCAGGGCTCCGTGGGCATCGTTGAGCCGGCCCCACTCCCAACCACCTGCTGCCATGAAAGCGAGCGTCAGGACAGCAAAGGGCCAGGCACTGGAAGCCGCCAAGGTAGCCAACAGCACGGCGACCAGCACGAGCGCGGTGATGACACGCTGGCGCAGCATCGGCGACTAGATGGCCGCAGCCGCGCCAACACCGGGCTCGAGGCCCCCGAAGCGTCTGTCACGCCGCGCGTAGGCCGTCAGGGCCGCGTCGATCTCGGCTTCACCAAAATCAGGCCACAGGCAATCCGTGAAGAACAGCTCGGAGTAGGCGGCCTGCCAAAGCAAAAAGTTGCTCATGCGCATCTCGCCACCGGTGCGGATGAACAGGTCGGGATCGGGCGCGAATGACAACGCCATGTGCTTGGACATCCACGTTTCGTCGATCTCGTCGGGCTTGACCCCAAGCGCCAGGGCCTGGCGACAGGCCTGTATCACGTCCCAGCGGCCACCGTAATTGAACGCCACGGCCAGTGTGATGCGGGTGTTGTCGCGGGTAAGGTTCTCGGCCTGTTCCCAGGCGCGGCGCAACTTGTCGGAGACCGCCGAGCGGTCACCAACGATACGGATGCGCACGCCGTCATCGGCCAGCTTGGTGAGGTACTTGGAAACAGCCACCAGCACCAGGCTCATCAGGCCGGTCACCTCTTCGGAAGGCCGCTTCCAGTTCTCGGATGAAAAGGCGAACACCGTGAGGTACTCGACCCCGCGGTCGGCAAAGGCGTTGACGGCCCTGACCAAGGCATCGACGCCTTGTTTGTGTCCGAAGAAACGGGGCATGTAGCGCCGACGAGCCCAGCGGCCATTGCCATCCATCACCACGGCAACATGACGGGGCACCATCAATGCACCCGCCACCGCAACCGGCGCCGCGGCTTGCTCGACGGATACAACGCTGACAGCGCTGTCGCTCATGCAATCAGGCCGTGAGCCTCGAGCGAGGTCAGCCGGAACGCTCGACAAGGCGAACAGCCATG
>JBBQMM010000146.1:0-9581 GCA_038328935.1 Burkholderiales bacterium | reverse complement strand
CTGGCTGGCGTCGGGCGGCATCAACCCCATGAAGGACACCAAGGTCATCACCGTGTCACCGCCGCAGATGGTGGCCAACATGCGCGTCGGCAACATGGACGGCTTCTGCGTCGGCGAGCCCTGGAACCACCGCGCCATTATAGACGGCATCGGCATCACCGCGGCCACCACGCAGGACGTGTGGAAAGACCACCCCGAGAAGGTGCTGGGCACCACGGGCGACTTCGTCAAGAAGCACCCTAACACTGCACGTGCAGCGGTGATGGCCGTGCTGGAGGCCAGCCGCTGGATCGACGCCGGGCTGCAGAACAAGAACAGGATGGCCGAGACGATCGCCGACAAGAGCTACGTCAACACCAGCGTGGACGCCATCAACGCCCGCATCCTGGGCCGCTACCAAAACGGCGCATCGGGCAAAGACAGCAGGACTTGGGACGACCCCAACCACATGAAGTTCTTCAACGACGGTTTGGTGAACTACCCGTACCTGAGTGACGGCATGTGGTTCCTGACCCAGCACAAGCGCTGGGGCCTGCTGAAAGACCACCCCGAATACCTGAAGGTGGCCCAGGCCATCAACCAGACCGAGCTCTACAAGCAGGCCGCTGCGCAAGTCAAGGTAAGCGTGCCGAAGAGCGACATGCGAAGCAGCAAGCTCATCGACGGCGTGGTGTGGGACGGCAAAGACCCGGCCAGGTACGCCGACAGCTTCAAGGTGCGCGCCAGCGCGGCCTGACGGTCAGCCGGCCGACACAGGTCCGACACCCCGCGCCCGTGGCCCACGCCAACCCCCCGTGCCAGCATCCCGCTTTCGCGACACCAGGAGCAGCGCATGACATCCATCATCTTTCACAGCGGTAGCCCCGAACCGGCCACCGTCGAGAGCCCTGCCATGGCCTCCGGCGCGACGGCGACGGCGACGGTGAAGACGCCTGCACAAACAGCAAAGGCCTTGAGGGCGCCGGCAGTGCCCAAGCCAGTGCGCGACCCCATCGACTGGGGCGCTCTGGCGCGGCGCGTGCTGACGCCCCTGGTGGGGATGGCACTGCTGGTCGGCATCTGGGCTTTGCTGACGCAAAAGGGCGGCGACTTTCCGACCCCACTCGCCACCTTTGACGCTGCGGTGAAGTTGTTTGCCAACCCGTTCTATCAAAAGGGGCCCAACGACCAGGGCATCGGCTGGAACATCCTGTTCTCGCTGGAACGTGTGGCGCTGGGCTTTGGCCTGGCGGCGGTGGTGGGCATACCGCTGGGCTTTCTGATCGGCCGCTTCGCAACGCTGAACAGCATGGTGTCGCCCATCATCAGCCTGCTCAAGCCGGTGTCACCCCTGGCCTGGTTGCCGATCGGTCTGCTGGTCTTCAAGTCCGCCAACCCGGCCGCCATCTGGACCATCTTCATCTGCAGCATCTGGCCCATGGTCATCAACACCGCCGTGGGCGTGCAGCGCGTGCCCGAGGACTACCTGAACGTGGCGCGCGTGCTCAAGCTCAGCGAATGGAAGATCGCCACGCGCATCCTGCTGCCATCGGTGATGCCTTACATGCTGACCGGCGTGCGCCTGAGCGTGGGCACGGCGTGGCTGGTGATCGTGGCCGCCGAGATGCTGACCGGCGGCGTGGGCATCGGCTTCTGGGTCTGGGATGAGTGGAACAACCTCAATGTCGCCCACATCATCATCGCCATCTTCGTCATCGGCATCGTCGGGCTGCTGCTCGAATGGGCGCTGATGGCGGTGGCCAAGCGTTTTGAGTACAGCTGAGGTGGGCGCCATGAAGATGAACGGCAAACCGCTGCTGCAGATCAACGACGTGGGCATGACCTTCGCCACCAAGCGCGGGCCCTTCGTGGCGCTGCGCGACATCTCGCTGAACGTCGAAGAAGGCGAGTTCGTCTCGCTCATCGGCCATTCGGGCTGCGGCAAGTCGACGCTGCTGAACCTGGTGTCGGGGCTGACCACGCCCACCTCGGGCGTGCTGCTGCTCGACGACCGCGAACTCAAAGGCCCGGGGCCCGACCGTGGCGTGGTGTTCCAGAACCATTCCTTGCTGCCCTGGCTGAGCTGCGTCGACAACGTCTACCTGGCGGTTGAGCGGGTGTTCGGCAGCACCGAGTCCAGGCAACAGCTGCGCGACCGCTCGCTGGCCGCGCTGGAACTGGTGGGCATGACCCACGCGGCGGCCAAACGCCCGCATGAAATCTCTGGCGGCATGAAGCAGCGTGTGGGCATCGCACGTGCGCTGGCCATGGAACCCAAGATGCTGCTGATGGACGAGCCATTCGGCGCGCTGGACGCACTGACCCGGGCGCGACTGCAAGACGAACTGATGAAGATCGTGGCCAGCACAGCCACGAAACCGGGCGCCACCGTGATGATGGTGACGCACGACGTGGACGAAGCCGTGCTGCTGAGCGACCGCATCGTGATGATGACCAACGGCCCCGCGGCCACCATCGGCGAGGTGCTGCGCGTGGACCTGAAGCGGCCACGCAACCGCGTGGAACTGGTGGAAGACCGCGAATACGTTCAATACCGCAGGGAGGTCATCGACTTCCTCTACAGGCGCCACAGCCATGTGGAGAGGGCGGCATGACGGCCTCCACTGCGGCCACAACCGTGGCAGAAACCGAAGCTACAACCGCAGCTACAACCGCAGCTACAACCACAGCTTCAAGCGAAGCGGTTTCGGCTCAGCCCACCACAACGACCGAGACCTTCATCCGCGTCGTCGAAGTCTGGGTGCCCGATGCCGAAGGTGCGCTGCTGGTGCTGGGCAGCGCCTGGTACGGCAAGGCGCACCGCTTCGGGCTGCACAGCAGCAAGATGTGCTTCGGCCGCGGCGAAGGCCTGCCCGGGCAGGCGTGGGAGGCCGGGCGCCCGCTGCTGATCAGGGAGTTTGCCGGCTCGGCCTTCCGCCGCACCGCAGCGGCGCAGGCGGAAGGCCTGACCTGTGCAGCGGCGCTGCCGGTATTCAGTGGCGAAGAGCTGAAGGCCGTGGTGTTGATCTTCTGTGGCGACAACCCCGACACCGCAGCGCGCCAGGCCGGCGCCATCGAGCTGTGGCGCAACCGTCCCGCAGAGTCCAAAGACATGCTGCTCGACGACGGCTACTACGGCGTCATCTCCAATGTCTTCGAATTCATTTCGCCCCGCACCGCCTTTCGCAAGGGCAGCGGCCTGCCCGGCCAGGTGTGGCAAAGCGGGCTGCCGTTGTTTCTGGAAGATCTGGGCAAGGGCAGCCGCTTCCTGCGCGCCGACAGCGCGCAGCAAGTGGGCACCAACCGCGGCTTCGCGTTGCCCTGTGCCAGCGCCGACGGTGACCACCACGTGATGGCCTTCCTGTCGGCACTGGGCACGCCGCTCGTGCGGCGCTTCGAAATCTGGTTGCCCGACGCGGCCGGCAGCTGCCTGCTGCGCAGCCAGGGCTTTTGCGAACGCGCTGGCACGCTGGAGGCCAGGCGTCTGGAAGACCGCGTGGACAAGGGCCAGGGGGCGCTGGGCCGGTCGTGGGCCAGTGGCATTCCCGCTGTCAGCCTGCAGGCCGCCGCCGAGCCCGGCGGCGTGGGCACGGGCGCCAGCGCAGCGGGTCTGGCTGCGGTCGTCGCCCTGCCCATGCTGCGGGCCGGCCAGGTGACGGCCGTGGAGGCCGTGGTGGCCTGGTATTTCTGAACCGAGACACACAAGATGCTGCGCGACGAGACCCCGACGAAGAAGATGAAGCTGGTGATGGTGGGCAACGGCATGGCCGGTGTGCGCACGCTGGAAGAGCTGCTGAAGATCGCACCCGATCTGTACGACATCACGGTCTTCGGCGCCGAGCCCCACCCCAACTACAACCGCATCCTGCTGTCGCCGGTGCTGGCCGGCGAGCAGACGCTGGACGAGATCGTGCTCAACCCGCTGACCTGGTATGCCGAGCATGGCATCACACTGCACGCAGGCAAAAAAGTGACGCACATCGACCGCGTGCAGCGCGTGGTGCGCGCCGCCGACGGCACTGAAGCGGCCTACGACCGGCTGCTGCTGGCCACCGGCTCGCACCCGTTCATGCTGCCGGTGCCGGGCAAGGACCTGCCGGGCGTCATGGCCTACCGCGACATCGCCGACACGCAGGCCATGATCGACGCTGCCACGGTTTACAAGCATGCAGTCGTCATCGGCGGTGGCCTGCTGGGCCTGGAAGCAGCCCACGGGCTGATGCTGCGCGGCATGAAAGTGACGGTGGTGCACATCATGCCGTGGCTGATGGAGCGCCAGCTCGACGACGTGGCCGCCCGGCTGCTGCAGAAGTCGCTGGAAGACAGGGGCCTGACGTTCCTGATGGGCGCACAGACGCAGGAACTGCTGCCCGCTCCGAACGGTGCGAACCGCGCAAACGGCGAAAACCGCGCAAACAGCGCAAACAGCGCAAACGGCAGCCGCGTCGGCGCCGTGCTGTTCAAGGACGGCACGCAGGTGCCGGCAGACCTGGTGGTGATGGCCGCCGGCATACGTCCCAACACCGACCTGGCCGAGGCCTGCGGGCTGCATTGCCAGCGCGGGCTGGTCGTCAACGACACCCTGCAGACCATCACCGACCCGCGTGTGTACGCGGTGGGTGAATGCGCGTCGCACCGCGGCATCGCTTACGGCCTGGTGGCACCGCTGTTTGAACAGGGCAAGGTGTGCGCCACGCACCTGGGGCAGTTCGGCATCGGCCGCTACACCGGCAGCCAGACCAGCACCAAGCTGAAGGTCACCGGCATCGATCTCTTCAGCGCCGGCCACTTCATGGGCGCTGCCACCGGCAAGCCCGAAGACGCCGACTGCGAAGAAATCGTCATGAGCGACCCCTATGGCGGCGTCTACAAGAAGCTGGTCCTGCGGGGAAACAAATTGATCGGCGCCGTGATGTACGGCGACACCGTGGACGGCAGCTGGTACTTCAAGCTGCTGCGCGAAGGCCGCACCGTCAGCGACATCCGCGACAAGCTGATGTTCGGCGAAAGCAACATCGGTGACGTTGGTCACCAGGGCCACAACAAGGCCGCCGCGATGGCCGACAGCGACGAGGTCTGCGGCTGCAACGGCGTCACCAAGGGCAGCATCTGCAAGGCCATCAAGGAGAAGGGCCTGTTCACGCTGGACGAGGTGCGCAAGCAGACCAAGGCCAGCGCGTCCTGCGGTTCCTGCACCGGCCTCGTCGAACAACTGCTGATGTTCACGGCCGGTGGCGACTACAGCGCCGCTCCCAAGCTGAAGGCGATGTGCGGCTGCACCGAACACGGCCACCAGGCCGTTCGCGATGCCATCACCGCGCAGCACTGGCTGAGCATCGACGAGGTCTACAAGGGCATGGACTGGCGCACGCCCAACGGCTGCGCCAGCTGCCGCCCGGCCATCAACTACTATCTGCTGAGCAGCTGGCCCAAGGAAGCGCAGGACGACCCGCAAAGCCGCTACATCAACGAGCGCAGCCATGCCAACATCCAGAAAGACGGCAGCTACAGCGTGATACCGCGCATGTGGGGCGGCGAGACCACGGCCGACGAACTGCGGCGCATCGCCAACGCGGTGGACAAGTACAACATCCCCACCGTGAAGGTCACCGGCGGCCAGCGCATCGACCTTCTGGGCGTGAAGAAGGAAGACCTGCCCGCGGTCTGGAAAGACATCGGCATGCCCAGCGGCCACGCCTACGCCAAGGCGCTGCGCACGGTGAAGACCTGCGTCGGCAGCGAGTGGTGCCGCTTCGGCACGCAAGACAGTACGCAGATGGGCAAGGACCTGGAGCGCGCGCTGTGGCGCATGTACGCGCCGCACAAGGTGAAGCTGGCCGTCAGCGGCTGCCCGCGCAACTGCGCCGAAGCCGGCATCAAGGACGTGGGCGTGATCGGTGTCGACAGCGGCTGGGAGCTGTACGTGGCTGGCAACGGCGGCATCAAGACCGAGGTGGCGCAGTTTCTCGTCAAGGTCAAAACGGCCGACGAAGTGCTGGAGTACAGCGGCGCCTTCCTGCAGCTGTACCGGCTGGAGGGCTGGTACCTGGAACGTACCGTGCATTACGTGCACCGCGTGGGGCTGGACCACGTGAAGAAGCGCATCCTGGACGACCCACTTGGCCGCAAGGCGCTGTGGGAACAGCTGCAGTTCAGCCTGGACGGCGAACCCGACCCGTGGTTCGAATTCGAGAAGGCCAACGTGGACCTGCGCCAGTTCGAGCCGGTGGCGACGATGAAGCTGGAGCCGGCATGAGCGGCATGAGCGGCATGAAAGGCATGAGCGGCAGCAACGACAGCAACGTCAGCAACGGCTGGACGGCAGTCTGCCGCGTGCAAGACATCCCCGTGCTGGGCGCGCGGCGGGTGGCACGCCCGCAAGGCCTGCCGGTGGCGGTCTTTCGCAACAGCGCAGACGAGGTGTTCGCGCTGCTCGACCGCTGCCCGCACAAGGCCGGCCCGCTGAGCCAGGGCATCGTCAGCGGACGCCAGGTGGCCTGCCCGCTGCACAACTGGAACATCGGGCTGGACGACGGCTGCGCCAAAGGGGCCGACAGCGGCTGCACGCCCAGCTTCGCCTGCAAGGTGGAAGACGGCCAGGTCTATCTGGACCGCACGGAACTGGCCGACAAAGCGCTGGACCTGTCTCCGCCACTGGCCGGCCCGCGCCTTAGCCCCTCTCCCTCCCAGGGAGAGGGCAGGGGGCGAAGCGGGGGTTTCGAGCCGCATGCGGCAAGCCCGCTGAGCGATGCCGGCCTGCAGGCCGGCATGCGCACTGCAAGTGAGGGCGGAATCTCGACCATGAGATGAAAGCGCCCCAGCCCACCATTCACCCTCACCCTAACCCTCTCCCTGCAAGGGAGAGGGGACCCGACGAAACCCGATCCACCTGCCCCTACTGCGGCGTGGGTTGCGGCGTCATCATCGAAAGCCAGGGCGCCACCATCACCGGTGTGCGCGGCGACCCTGACCACCCGGCCAACTTCGGCCGCCTGTGCACCAAGGGCAGCACGCTGGCGCTCACCGCGGCGCCGCACCTGCAAGGCCATCGCGCGTTGCAGCCGCTGCTGCGCGCCAGCCGCAACGATGCGCTGCTGGCCACCACTTGGGACACCGCGCTCGACACGCTCGCCGGGCGTCTGGCGCAAACCATCGCCTATCACGGCCCCGACGCCGTCGGCCTGTACCTCAGCGGCCAGTTGCTGACCGAGGACTACTACGTCTTCAACAAGCTCGCGAAGGGCCTGATCGGCACCAACAACGTCGACACCAACTCGCGCCTGTGCATGAGCAGCGCGGTGGCCGGCTACAAGGCCAGCCTGGGCAGCGACGCGGTGCCCGGCTGCTACGACGACATCACGCTGGCGCAAACCGTGTTCATCACCGGCAGCAACATGGCCTGGGCGCACCCGGTGCTGTACCGCCGGCTGGAAGCTGCGCGCCAGGCCAACCCACTGATGAAGGTGGTGGTGGTGGACCCGCGACGTACCGAAACCGCCGCCGAGGCCGACCTGCACCTGCAGTTGCTGCCCGGCACCGACGTGGTGCTGCACCACGCGCTGCTGCACGTGATGCTGTGGGAAGGCCTGACGGACCCCGCATTCATCGAAGCCCACAGCAGCGGCTTTACCACGCTGCGCGACCGCGTGCGCGAATTCACCCCCGCCCACGCTGCCAAGACCTGTGGCCTGCGCGCCGACGACATCGTGCAGGCCGCGCGCTGGTTTGCCGGCGTGCCTGACGGTGGAGGCGCCCGTACGCCCACGCTGTCGCTGTGGTGCCAGGGCCTGAACCAGAGCAGCAGCGGCACCGACAAGAACACCACGCTGATCAACCTGCACCTGGCCACGGCCCAGATCGGCAAGCCTGGCGCCGGCCCGCTGTCGCTGACCGGCCAGCCCAACGCGATGGGTGGCCGCGAGGTGGGCGGCCTGGCGAATCTGCTCAGCGCCCACCGCGAGCTGGCCAACCCGCAGCACCGTGCCGAAGTCGCGGCGCTGTGGGGCGTGGCGGGTGTGCCCGCCGTGCCGGGCAAGGCCGCGGTGCAGATGTTCGAAGCCGCCGCCGACGGGCAGATCAAGTTGCTGTGGATAGCCTGCACCAACCCCGCGCAATCGATGCCCGACCAGGCCATGGTGCGGCGCGCCCTGCAGCGCTGCGACTTCGTGGTGTTGCAGGAAGCCTATGCCGACACCGCCACAGCCGCGTATGCCGACCTGCTGCTGCCCGCCACCAGTTGGGGCGAAAAGAGCGGCACCGTGACCAACAGCGAAAGGCGCATCAGCCGCGTGCGCGCCGCGGTGGCGGCGCCGGGCCAGGCCCGCGATGACTGGGCCGTGGCGGTGCAGGTGGCCCGGCGGCTGGAAGCGCTGCTGCCCGCCAGCCACCCGCAACGCCGCGCCGACGGCGCCACCCTGTTTCCGTACGACAGCGCGCAGAGCATCTGGAACGAACACCGCGAAAGCACGCGCGGCCGCGATCTCGACATCACCGGCCTGAGCTACGAAAGCCTGGAGCAACCGCAACAGTGGCCGCGCAGCCAAGGTACTGCAGCGTCGACAGCGCGCCTGTACACCGACCACCGCTATGCCACGCCCGACGGGCGCGCGCGCTTCACGGCACCGGCCTGGCAACCCACCGCCGACGTGCGTGACGCGCGCCACCCGGTGTCGCTGACCACCGGCCGCCTGCGCGACCAGTGGCACGGCATGAGCCGCACGGGCACGCTGGGCCGCCTGTTCGCGCACACGCCCGAACCCGCGCTGCTGCTGCACCCGCAGGAACTGGAGCGCCGCCACTGGCAGGCCGGCGACCTGGTGCGTGTGAAGTCCAGGCGCGGTGAGCTGGTGCTGCCGGTGGCGGGAGACGACAGCGTGGCCCCGGCCCAGGCCTTCATCGCCATGCACTGGGGCCCGGAATTCGTTGCCGGCAGCGGCGTCAACGCCGTCACCAGCAGCGCCACCTGCCCGCTGTCGGGCCAGCCCGAGCTGAAGCACGCTGCGGTGCGGCTCGATAAGGCCGATCTGCCGTGGCAGCTGGTGGCCGCCGCTTGGCTGCCACAGGACCGCGCGCTGGCCGCGCAACAGCGACTGCGCGAGCTGTTTCCGTTGCTGCCTTTCGCCAGTTGCGTGCCTTTCGGGCGTGAGCCGGAAACGCTGTCAGGCCTGCTCTTTCGCGGCGCCGCAGCAGCGCCTTTGGCGGCCATGCTGGCTGCGGTGGAGGACGCGCTGCAAATCACCCACGGCCCCGCGCTGCGCTATGCCGACACGCAAACCGGCCAATATCGCGCGATGCGCCTGCACCCGGGCGGCCAGCTGCAGGCGTTTGTGCTGGCCGGTGACGTGCAGGCCGCCTGCTGGGTGCTGCCGCTGCTGCAACAGGGCCAGCTCGCCGCCGCCTTCGGCCGCGCGCTGCTGGCCGCCAGCCGCATGCCACCCCAGCCGATGGCGGCCGCCTCGGCGCAGGTGTGTGCCTGTCATGACGTGAGCGAGCGGCGCATCGTGCAGGCGCTGCCCCTGTGCGTGGGCAATGCCGCCGAACGCCTGCAGCAGCTGCAGCGGCAACTGCGCTGCGGCACCGAGTGTGGATCGTGCCTGCCAGCC